>RFZT01000071.1 GCA_009920585.1 bacterium | reverse complement strand
AACACCCAATGAGGCATCGTGCTTCTTGGCGACCTCATTCATGACCCTCCACTCATGAGGATTTCGCTTGGGGTCAAACTGCCATACATCCGTGGCGGTGCCGGACACATTGTCCCACGGATCGTCGAACATAAACAACTCCACGGGCACCCCGCGCTTGACGGTCAATTCGCTGTGGAAGGTCTTAATGCGCTCGAGGGCCTCGGCTTCATCCGCTTTCTTCGTCCTTGCGGTATGCATGATGTCATACCAAGCATTGTAATGAAGGACCTGATGATAGGAATGCGAGCGCTCCCGCTCCAGATAGTAGTTGAAGGCTCGGCGGAGTTGATCTTTTGGGTAAATGCCGATGGCGGCGCGTTGATGAAGCGTCTCTCCCTGCTTGACCGCCATGTTGGCGCGGTCCCAGTAAAAGGTCAGTTTTTCACCAGCAATGAGAGGCCTTGCGGTCGGATGGTGAAACCCGAAGAAGAAGCGATCGTTCGCCACCGGACTTCCGGCGGGGGTGCCGAGTTGCTTCAGGTTCTTGGCGGTCACATCCAGCATGACCAAGCGGTTCAGGCTCAAATCTCCGCGCAACGGAGTGATCGTGACATCGAAGAGGATGTAGTTCGAGCCGTCCCGGAGAATGGGCTTCCACACCACGCGGTAGGAATCGTCGGGGGCGGTAAAAGTCAGAGCAAACGACTTGGCTGCGTCATGATCTCCCAATCGAGGCGAGGTCGTGTTTGCAGGGGTCGTTTCTTCCGGGATTTGCGGATCGAGTTTTAACGCCGAGGCGTTGATCGGCTTGCCATCCACGACCAAGGAAAACGGTTCATCGATGACTACGCTCGCCCCCGCTTCGCCAGGGATGTCGAATCGGGCGTTCGTGACTCGACCCTCGGTGACATCAAACTGAAACGCCACGAGGTCATTTTGGAGCGTGTGGGTCTTTCCCTGGACGATGGCTTTTGCGCGGCCAGGGGAGCGCTGATCGGGGTAGTCGAATTTGACAGGCGCCTTGGGCTTTTCTGCCCATGCCGTCGGTGCAGGCAACAAGTGCAAGCCCATCGCCAACCAACCAATGAAGTGTAAATAATTTTTCATGATAATGTTAAAAACGGCCTACGAACCGACAAGCCAACGCAAGTTTCGGAATTCCGGCGGCGGTCCTTGCCATTTTCCGCCGAGCTCTTTGGTGCTTTTGCCCCTCAATGTTTCTTGGGCTCCGAAGCGTAATTCCTTGCTGGTGGTCCAGTCTTTGAGCGGTTCGTTGGCGGCGTTGAGGAAATGCGCCGGACCCAGCACCACCGTTTGCCACACCTGCCCGCCTTGGAGGGCGACCTCGGCGCCGGCATCGCTCAAGCCGATGGCTAGTTTGTTGGGTTGCGCGGAGCGAACCTCAAAGGCGAGATGAGAGCCCGAGGGCGCTTTCCATTCTTCGGTGTAAATTTTATGGGTTGAGATCGCCCATTCTTCGGGTTTGTAGGCGAACCATTGTTTTTTCCAATCGCCTTCGAAGTTCTCAATGAGGAGCGAGGGTTGTCGGGTGGCTTTGACTCCTGCGTCTTGAAGTTGCTTGTTGGAAAAAATTTGCGGCGGAGAGGAGATCACAAAGCGATCCGAGGAGTAGGCGCGCGCATAATAGCCCGCGCCTTGGATCGGTTTGTCCAAGCCATAGATCACATTGGCATAGACCCAGAGAGGTTTTTCCAATCCGCAAAGGGGCAATTTGGCTTTCCAGACCCCATCGACTTTTTGGGCGGGCGCGTAATACCAGAAGCGGTTTTTCGTGTTGATGAAATCATCTTTGGCCCCAACCATCTGGCCTTCGCGAGTGTAATAAACCTCGACGCCCAGAACCGGCTTCGCGGCATCCGGCCGGATGCTGAGCTCGGGCACGCCGTCGCTCGTTTTCAGATTCAGCTGGGTCCAAGGCGTCTCCGGAACGATCCCCTCGCCTTTCAAATAGCGATCCATCCAGATTTGGGTGGCGACTTCGTATTCGGCGGTATCCTGATGGTTGTGGTGAGGCGAGATGGTGAGGCGCCACTCGCGGGTCTTGAGTTCATGCAACGCGGCGGGCAGGTGGTTGATGAGCCCGTGAAAATCATTCGAGGGGCTCAGAAAGAAAATCGGGCAGGAAATGTTTTTGAGATAGTTATTATCGGCGATCGTCGCCACATAGAGCGGGCTCGTGTTTTGCCGATCGCTGATGCCGCCGCATGAGGGAGCGACAGCCTTCACTCGGTCATCGCTACCGGCCGTGAGCACGGAGATTTTTCCTCCCATCGAGTGGCCATAAACCCCAAGACGGTTGGCATCCACTTCCGGTTGCTGCTCAAGAAAGGTCAGCGCCCGCCGCGCTGCAAAGGTGCACAGGAACCACGGACTATTCCGTGGCGACTCCACAGTATCTAGGGTCCAAGCCGCGGGCTTGATGCCCGTGAAGTCACTGGCGGGATTTCGAGTTGGGGAGTGGTAGGCATCCAGCGCGCCCCAGTCGGTGGTGATTTTGTAGTTCGGGTCGTCTTTCTTACCCTCCCAGAAAAGTTTCACTCGATCGGGATCAACCTGGTAGCCGGGCGCGGCGATCCTTCCTGCCCAGGCGATCGAGATCGTGGCGTAGCCTCGCTTGGCATTGGTGAGGACGGGTTCGTATTGGGCATACTGGCCACCACCGTGAATTTGCACCAACCCTGGAAGTTTGCTGCCGCCCTTGGGGTATCCGTAGACCGCCGCCATCATCGCTTTTTGGCCTTTGAAAACGCCGACACGATATCGCAGCACCTTCAAAATAACGCCGTCTTGTTCCCACTCTTTCAGGACTTCGACATCCAGAGGTTCCGCGCGCACGTCGATGCCAGTCCAGAGTTCCTCCCGCGTTTGCGGGACGCTGGCCGATAGCGGATCACCATAGGAAGTGGCTGGAAGCGGTGGCGTCTGAGGCAGGGCGTTCAAAGCAGATGCGAGGCTTTTAACGCCCTCCTGCAAGGGAATCGTATCACCGGCAAAAGCGGTCGAACAAAGAGCTACGATTATACCAAGACGCATTAGCCCTCTCTCGGCATGACATCTAGCGATCTTGGGGTTCATTCTTTTTTACGGGTTTGGCATCACAGTCACGATGTCCTTAGCGCGGGATTCCGGCGTGACTTTGAGATCCAGCACTTTTCCGTTTTCGACCCGTCCCTCGACGGTGGTTTGGTAGGGAGCGTGGAGCTTGAAAGAGGCGTTCCATTCTTTTGGCCAGGCGGGAAGAAGAATGATTTTCTTACCATCCGTCTGCATGAGCATGTATTGAAGCGTGGAAAGGATCACTGAGCCATTGCACTGATCGGGAATCCAATCGAAGTTCGGCCCCCAGAATGCAGGGAAGCGGCTATCGACGCGCTTCGCTTTCTCGTTGGCCCCGCCCATGAGGTTTTCCGTATTGATATTCTGAAGCAGAAAGGTTTTTGCCTCACCGGTGAGGCCGAGCAAGGCGGCCTGAATCGCATCCTGCTGCCAACCACCCGTACGCTTGTTAGCCCGACGCGCATAGGTTTCTATGCCAATCTCCAAATCGGGCTTACCAACACCGTAGACCGGATAAGGGAAGACCGCATATAATTCGGGGTTTTCGCAGTTCTTGCGATTCGAGAAGACATGGGCTGGTTTCACCCATTTCTTGCCCGCTTCTTCGCCGACAGGGATTTCCCTCACCTCGCCTAGGAAGCGCTGCCAGCGCCCCCGTTGCTCACTCGTGGTCAACGATTCCGGCAACTGGAGCAATCCTCCCAGAACGGTTCGCAGACCAGCGACAACAGGAAGCGGATCCTCGGCCGTGTGCCAGGTTTCTAGGGATTGCGCAGGCGAGATATGCAATTTGCCATCTTGGTTGCGTTTGTAATGCTGGTCGTAGAAGAGCACCACTTGATCCGCGATGGGCAAGAGAGTCTCTTTTACGAACGCCTCATCCTGGGTATTGAGGTAATAGGCCAGTAACATAGTGGACATCTCCAACCCGCCATCCCAGTAATACCGTGTATACGGGCATCGCGAATAGACATCGGGATTATTACCTTGGCCCGAGCAAAAATCCTGTTTGCGATTGAGACCCCACATTTGCGTGGTCTCAGAGAAATACACTCCATCGTGTCCAAAATACCGGCGGGTGCGCTCTTTCAGGAGTGGCAGCATATTCCGATACATGGTGAAAAGCGGTGCCATCTGGTCGTAATCTCCGGAATACAACATCGGCCAGTAGATCAACCGGGTATTCTGCCACCAGTAGGGTCCACCCCAGCGGCGGTGGTCAGGGCCACTATAACTTCCCTCTGGAGTGCCTTGGTAGTTATCCATTCCATCCACGGTAAAAAGGGATCCGTTAAACTTGATCGGGTAGGCGCCTCGTCCAGCACAAGCCTGAACCCAATGCTGCAAGATATAAGCGCGACTCACATCGAAAGCTTGATTCGAATCGCTTACTTTTTCCTCAGCACCAGCCACCCGTTTACCATTGAGATAAACTTCCATTCTCTCCCGACTGGCATCCACGGCCACAGCAACGTGACTCCATTCGCCTGCCTTCAAACAATTCGACACAGCGAAGTTATTTTTGCCTGCAATCAAGCGCAGGCCATTGCCTGGGCAGGTATCGAACAGAAAACCCTCATCGCTACCCGGCATCGTTTTGTCGAGAATCCTCGCACTCGTAGCGACGGCATCGGGACGGATCCACATCTCAAAAGTCATCGCTGGGGCATCCGTCCACTCGGAAGAATCTTTGATCTCGGAATAGAGCTCAGGCGTGGAACTAAAAAGGACGTCCTCTTTTTTCAATCCAGCCGGCACGGATTGGCTGCCAGCGAGTTCTTTAATTTCGGCCTCGGTCAAGGCGCGGTTCAATAAACTCGCGCGACCCAACTGGCCCTGAAATTTCTCTCCCCCTTGGCTGCTAACGCCAAAACGAAAGTTCAACGCGTTGGAGGGGATCAAACTCGTCACCTCTTTTTTTGTGGGTTCCTGCCCGGACGTCACATAGATCCAACTCCTCTGCCAAAAATCCTGCCACCATTTGACATGGCTCGACCAAGCCTCTCCCTTTGGAAAAGCTTCCACCGTCTTTCTCTGCTGCTCGAGTTGTGCCAACCAATCCTCGGGTGTCTTTGTTTGAGCCGTGAGCGCATGGATGCTAACGGAGATCTCCTTAGCGGGCGCCGAAGTCACGAGCGTTTTATCATCTTTAGACTTCAGCCCTTCGCCAGAAATCAGAGCACCGAAGGTCCGATTCATGAGCGGATCGGTAAATTGATTTACGATTTCCCCCAAATGCTGAATCTGAAAAGATTCGGCGAAGACTGTATTCATATTTCTTTGATACCACCGGACTGTCTGCCCATCTGTCGGCAGAATCACATCTTTTTCAGCTCCCCCTTGAAGCCACTTACCTTCGGCACGCCAGCTTTCTAGGGCGATCTCAGCGGTGCAGGCCACCGAACTTTGAATGTCGACATGAACCACAGGGCGATTCGCATCAATCCAGAAGCGCAAAGAACGTTTCTGATCTCCAGCGGAGGCATCAATCGTGATGCTTCCGGTCTTCAGATCCAACACCTGCCGAAACGTCGATCCCTCTTGAAAGAGAGGCTTATCGAGACGGATGCGAACCCTTCCCAACTTCACCAATTCGGGATCCGGGCGACCGCCGGTCCAGGAATCACTTTTGGAAAGATAAAAGATCAGATCGCCGGTCGGCTCGACCCACACATTGGCAGCAAGGTCGCCGTTTCCGATCGGCATGGAGCCGTTGTAGTCCTTGCTGGGCGAGTCCCAGACGACGTTATACCTATCCGTGGGCTGAGCTTCACCCGCCACCAGAGTGGACATAGGATAAAGGCAAACGAGGGAGGCTAGAATGGATGCGGTTCTTTTCATTTTGGGATTCTGGGTTTGTTTGAGTAGCACCTAATTCAGGTGCTTTTCGTTTTTCAGCCACGCAACAAAGTCACGCACCTGCTGACGTAAGGGTTCTTCATCGGCAACTTCACTTTTTCCTGCCAACGGGTCATAGAAAATGCCGACTTTATATTCACCGCGCTTGGTCTTGAGCTCTTCAACAAGCTTCTGAGCCGCACCGAGGAAGTCTGTGATGTGATCGGTATTATCGGTTTTGTCGGGAACATCCTCGCTGGTGAGGATTTCAAAAGTGATGTTTCCGGCCTTACTCACGCCGTCAAAAGCCATGGGCATCGACTGGTCTTGATTCCGAGACTCAGCCGAGGAAGCTTTTCCATCTTGAATCGAGCGGATTCCTTCAACCCCCGGCATTTTACCGTCCACCGCAAACTCAACACCCAGCTTCTTGGCCTCATCCACAATGACGTTTCGCGCATTCTTCTCGGACCACGTCGGTGGCTTCTTATTGCGAGAGGCAACGATGGAGTCGATATGCTGGCCAAGGCCATGCTTGAACACAGGCGCCACAACAAGGGTCCCGTTGCTCGACATTTTGACACCAGCCTCGACCTGCTGTTGAGAACCTTCCTCGATGAGCCCATAGATTTCGACTTCAGAAAAGGTGCCCCACAAGCCCGTGGGCAGACCCGTCGTGGTAATTCTCACGTACCGGATGCCTTTGCGATTAAAAGCGAGACTGTGTTCTTGCTGTGAATCCGCCTTTTTCGATTGGTCACTGAGCATTTCCCATTTCACTCCATCCGCCGATCCCTCTACGGTGTATTGATATTTGTTGCTCGTTTGCCAAATGATCTTCGCCCCCCTCAGCTCACGAGGGGCGCCGAGATCGACCTGCCATGATTGGCCTGTGTTTCCTTCCTTCGGACACCAGCGAGTTTGAAGATTCCCGTCGATGGCATGGCTAGGAGGATTTTCTTGGCTTGATGACGAAGCGCTGGCCGTCTTCCCCGCAACCAAGTTGCCAAATTGTTGAACCTTCGCAAGGTGATGACGGCTGAATTTTTTGTTATTCTCTCGTTCCAATTGGTCGCGCTTCTTTGCCGCTTCCACCAGTTTGGCATCTCCCGGCAGCAGAGTCGTGATGGCGACCTTGTCGTCCTTCACTCCATCGGCTGAAATATTCAATCGAATAGCCCCCGCCTGCTTGGTTGACTTCACGATCAAGCGGCAGAGGCCGTAGAACGTTTCCACCTGATTGCCCTTAAATGGCGAGAGGTTGACGGCGTTTCCATTATCCACGCCAACCAACGTGCCCTCCCCTTCGACTGAAACTCGAACCATCCGGTCCGAATTTTGACAGATCACGCCTTTATCATCTAACAAGCGGACTTCCAAAAAGCTGAGATCGGCCCCATCTGCAGCGATCTCGGAACGGTCGGGGATCACTTCCAGTCGTGCCGGTTCACCTTCTGTCCGAACGATGTTGGTGCATACGGCCTGACCGTTGGTGCGTCCTACCGCCTTTAGCTCACCGGCTTCGAATTTGACGAGCCATTCAGCATGGAGGGTCTCCGAACGATTGATCGACTTCACCCCAAGGGAACGGTTGTTGAGAAAAAGCTCAACCTCTTCGCAGTTGCTGTAGATCCAGACTGGTATCGGGGCGATGAAGTACTGTGAGAAATTCCAACACTGCGGAATGATGTGTACCGATGGTTCGTCATCCCAATCCGCCTTGTAAATATGGTAAGAATCCTTAGGGAAGCCGGCTGTATCAATGATACCGAACATGCCAGTGTGTGCTGGCCAGTGAAATGGAAAACACTCACCAAGATAGTCAAATCCGGTCCAGGCAAATTGACCGGCCACCCACGGCGATTTCCGCATCACGATCAACGTTCCCTCCGTGCGATCATTCCCCCAGAATTTCCCGTATCCGGTGCACTCCGAGTTGTTTTTGATATTCTGGATCGCCAGCTTGATGCCCTTATCCTGGACGATCTCAAAAGAGTAACTATTCCGTGTGTTGAAGCTGGTCGCATTCTCCGATCCGATCGTGGGTTTTTTGCCTTTGAACTCTGGGTAAAAATCTAAGCCGTAGTTTTGCCCATAAACATCCAACGCGGCGGTAATTCCCGTCCGCTCGCAGGATTTCGGGGAATTGCACGCCGCCGTCACGACCCGACTCGGATCATGCTTATGACAAATCTCAACCAAGCGCTTAGCGATTGCGCCGCCCTGCCCAGGAAAATCCTCACGGTGCTGTTCGTTCATCTCGTTCCCGATACTCCAGATGATCACGCAGGGATGATTGCGGTCCCGACGAACGAAGCTGGTCAAATCCCGCTCATGCCACTCTTTGAAATACTTGTGGAAGTCATTCCCCAACTTCTGCTGCTCCCAAACATCAAACGCTTCATTCATCACCATGAAACCCATTCGGTCGCACATCTCGTAGAATTCGGGCTCGCGCGGATTGTGACTGGTGCGAATCGCGTTGCACCCCATGCCCCGCAGAATCTCGAGTTGGCGCTGAATCGCGCGCGGATAAACGGCCGTTCCAAGAGCGCCAAAGTCATGGTGCAAGCAAACCCCCTTGATATTGACATGCTCCCCATTGAGGAGAAAACCCCGATCGGCCGTAAATTCACAACTCCGGATGCCTAGCGGCGTGGTGTATTGATCTACGGTCTTTCCACCAACCTTGACCGTCGAAAGAACCTGATACATATCGGGAGAATCGGGGCTCCAGAGTTGCGGCTTGGTGACGACAAATTGCTGATCGAATTCCTGCATCGCCCCCCCGGCAACACTCTGAGTGGATTCCGCATTCGCCACCGTTTGACCCGTCGAATCCACAATCACGGAGCTGAGCACGACATCCGATGCTTCACTCGATTGATTCTCCACTTCGGTGCGAAGTCGGACGGTGGCTTTTTCCTTCGAAACCTCAGGTGTCGTGACATAGGTGCCCCAGTGAGCGACATGGATCTGGTTCATTTTTGTGAGCCAGACTTGGCGATAGATTCCGGCTCCCGGATACCAGCGACTCCCACTTGGTTCCACATTAACGCGAACCGCGATCTGATTTGGCTCGCTGCCGTATTTCAAATAGGGCGTGAGATCGTAGCGAAAACTGACATATCCATTCGGACGGTGCCCGAGCAGGTGCCCATTGATCCAGACCTGGCTGTCCATATACACGCCGTCAAAATCGATGGCGATTTCTTTGCCTTTGTCCGATTCAGGCAGAGTGAAGGATTTACGATACCACCCGATGCCACCAGGCAGATATCCGACTCCGCCACCACCAGGCATTTTGGAATCATAAGGTAGTTCAATACTCCAGTCATGCGGCACATCGAGTTTGCGCCATTTGGCATCATCAAAACTTGGGGATTCCGCGCCTTGAGCCTCACCCAGATGAAATGTCCAAGCATCGCCAAGCGAAACTTTGGTCCGAGCATCACCAGAGGTCGGAGCACATAGGCCTGTCAGGCTCGTTACGACTAAAAAAAGCCATCCCAAAAGGAGGCGACGGTATTGGTTCATTTCTGATCTCGTTTTCATCATGGTTTTATTTTCGCTTCAAAAAAAGGCAGGGGGAGTAAATATTTACCCTAATTCCAGAAGACTCCCCCTGTCACCCTAGCCATTTGGCCATTTCATAAACCGTCTTTGGACGCGTCGAGTTTTCCATGAAAGCGAAGACGTGTTCCACGAAGGCGCGCACGCACGACTTTTCTAATTTGCAGGCTTTTTGTTCGGCGTTGAGCTGCGCTCTACGTCAAGTTCGATATAGCCGCCTGCATAATCCCGAATTCAGCAGATTTAACCACAACCGACCAAAGGGAGATAGATTGCCGAAGGCAACTCCGGAGGAGTGAACA
>RFZT01000008.1 GCA_009920585.1 bacterium | reverse complement strand
GTGTTGTTGGATTTATTACAAACGATGGGCCAGTCTCCTTTGGCTCCGGTGGCGGATTTTCCTGCTGGGTCAAAGGCGAAAAACTGGGAGGAATTTCTTACTGGGTCTTCCGCACCCATTGTGTTGGCGCCGCGAATGGGAAATCCTTCGCAGACGCGATCCACGCTCCTGATTGATCGCGAAAAATCGACCGCCTTTGCGAAGTTTTGCCACGATCACGATCTGGAAGAAAGTTTGGTGGTGCGGTGTCTGTGGTCCCTGTTGCTGCGCCGATTCGGGGCATCGGGGAATCTGATGCAATGCCTTTTTGACGGACGGGAGGAATCCAGTGAGGTCGGATATTTTCAAAACTGGCTGCCCGTAGTCCAGTCGTGGAATGGTTCTGTGAAGGACTGGTTGGATGCCGCTCAGGCTCTATCTGATACCATGGCTGAGCAAAGCTGGATCGATCCTGATGAGGCCCTGCGCAATGCCGGTCTCGAATGCACGATGTTGGACATCAGTGCCGCCTTTGTATGGAAGCCGAATTCGATCAATGACGTCATTCACACGGCCTTGCCTAGGTGGATTAATTTTGACGCTCAGCTTCAGACAAAAGTGTCTCCTGGTCTCGTGCTCGAGGCGAGACCTGGGCCGCGATTGGAATTGTCTCTCTCGGGGGCATTTTCAAGTGAGTTTGCGCCAAAGGAACTCCTCTCACGCCTGACGGGGCTGATCATCGGACTTGCTGATTTTTACGAAAAGCCGGTCGCCCGATTGCCGCTCCTGATGCCTGATGAGATTTGTGCTTTGCGTGATTGGTCACGCGGACCGGAACTTCATGAGTTGCCGGTATCAGTCGTTGATGCATTCCAAAAAATGGCAGCAGAACATGGCGATCGTGTTGCTGTGAGATTCGGTGAATATGAGATGACCTATGCGCAACTCGATTCCCTCTCCGACAAACTGGCTTCGCATTTGAAGCAACTTGGGTTCGCTGGCGGTTGGCATGCCAGCTTGTTTTTGTCCCCATCGGCTTGGATCGGTGTAGCTCTGCTGGGTGTCTGGAAGGCTGGCAACTCTTGCTTGGCGATTGATCCGACGTCCCCTCCGGACTGGGTCGAGTCGACTCTCGCAGCCCATGATGTGAGTGTCGTGATCTGCGATGGATCGAGTGCATCCCAAATCGATGCCTTTCAGCGCCGCCGAATTATTATCGACCAGGATTGGGATTCTCTCGAGGTGGAACCGATGGAGAAAAGGGAAATCCAGCCCGACGAACTTGCAGCATCGGTTCCCGGTCATGTGGATGGCGAGCCGCCGATGATTCGTGCCCTCACTCACAACATGCTCGTCACTGCAGCCATTGAGGGCGCTCGGGTATTGAACTTCAAGTGTGGCGATAGCTTTCTGGTGCGCGCGACTCCAGGGGGAGGCGCATTTTTTGACGAGTGGATTATTCCGCTCCTATCTGGGGGTATCGTTCATGTCGCAGGTGAGGATTTGCTGGAATCCGCTACGGCTCCGGTCACGCATCTTCGTTTGACGTCACCCGAATGGGCGAACCAAGCCGCCGCTTGGGCCAGAGGTGAAGCCGCTGCCTCCGAGACGCTCCGTGTGGTCGCTATCGAAGCTGGGGCTCCGCTGGCAACGGCGCATAAGATTTGGAGCGATCAGCATCATCCGCCAATCCGGCAGGTCGTGTTTTTCAGTCCTGCTAGTCTCTGTGGTCTCGGTGTTGCCGGCGAGGCCCGGAGGGATGCCCTCTTGCTCTCAGTGGGCAAGCCTACGGCGGAAGTCGAGGTTTTGATCTGCGATGAGGATGGATTGGCGTTGCCGGTCGGGTATGCGGGCGTTGTTTACTTTAAATTCCCGGGCTGGAAGAATCTCCCAGATAGTACGGATCGCCGCGGAGTGAACCTCGGATTGGTAGGGTGGCGGGATGCCGACGGGAATCTCCATTTGGAGAGCGCCGATCGGGCTCATGCAGGAATCCCCACGGCCGAACAGATTCGAGCCATGCAGCCCTTTGTTCAGCAGAGTTTTGATGTTTTTATGGGGGCCGCTCCTTTCGTTTTAGCGCCGCAACTTATCCCAGGCACCATGCCGGTGAATGAGTGGCTGCTTAATCGCGCCGGATGGATTGATGAGAGCGCATTGCCAAAATCGCAAGTGCCAGCGCCTGTGGTTCCGATTTTGTCCTCACCCGTGCGCCCCAATGCCCGCGAGGAGGAGATGAAGACAACCCGCGTTGGCAAGGAGCCATGGGTCCCTGTGGTCAAAATGCAGGAGGGTTCCGGCGGAGAATTGCTTGTGCTAGTGCACGATTCGAGCGGGTCCCCAGAGATCTATCGTGATTTGTTGACCGCGTTGGGGCCATCACGACGCATCTTGGGGATGGCTGCCCGCGGTGAGCATGCTCCAGAGGCCTGTCACCCTTCGATCGAAAGTGCCGCCGCCCAATATATCGCCGCCTTGCTGGAGGACGAGAATCCCGTCACATGGAAGCTCGCGGGATTCGGTTTCGGGGCGATGGTGGCTCTTGAGATGGCTCGCCAGCTTGATTCTGCGGGGCGCACGCTACCTCAGCTTGTCTTGATCGGGGCAGCACTGCCTGTAGTTTTACAACCGGTGGGTTGGTTGGAATCAGTCAAAAAGGCCCTCCAGAAAAAATCCTATTCCCCAAAAATGGAGCCGATTGGTGCGTTCAGCGACACCGCCATGCGACACGAGAGTGCTTGGAAAAAATATCGTTTTCCCGTTTCCGGTATCCCTGCGACCGTCGTGCTGCCCTCGGATATGCCGGTTGAAGCGGTGGACGTCTGGAGAGAGATGCTTCCCAACGTGATATTTGAACCTGTGAAATCAACTTGGAGGGATATGTTGTCCCACCCTGCGGCTAAAAGAATAGCCTCGATTCTCAATAGCACAGGCACGCCGGAATTGTTTTAACTCCGCAGCGGAGTTAACAACCTTTTTTAAAGGTAGTCACGTCGGTTTTAGCCTGGGAGATTTTTTAGCAACTGCGCGTTGGTGGGGTATTTGCGAATGAAGAAAAGAAGGCGTTCAATAGCCTCAAGGGGTTTGTGGCCCGAGAGCCCTCTCCGAATCACGCTGATTTTGTGCAGGTCTTCTTCGGGAATGAGCAGTTCTTCACGGCGGGTGCCGGATTGGAAAATATCCACAGCAGGGTAGATGCGTTGGTCGCTGATCTTGCGATCTAGGACGAGTTCCATATTGCCGGTGCCTTTGAATTCTTGGAAAATAAGGTCATCCATTCTGCTGTTGGTCTCAATGAGAGCCGTGGCAAGGATGGTGAGGGAGCCTGCTTCCTCGGTGTTGCGGGCTGCAGCAAAAAGTTTGCGAGGGATTTCTAGAGCGCGGGCATCCACGCCGCCTGACATCGTGCGACCGCCACCGCCTTGGGCGTTGTTGAAGGCACGGCCGATGCGGGTGAGGGAATCCATGAGCACAAAGACATCCTTACCCATTTCGACGAGGCGTTTGGCGCGGTCGATGGCGAGTTGCGAAATGCGGGTATGGGTTTTGATATCGCAATCGTTCGAGCTAGCCATGAGTTCGGCTGTGGGAACGGTGCGGCGAATCTCGGTGACTTCCTCAGGGCGTTCATCGACCAAAAGGATGATAAGCTTCATTTCCGGATGGTTTTTCACCACGGCATCCGCGATGTGCTGAAGAAGGGTGGTTTTTCCCGTGCGGGGTGGAGCGACGATGAGGCCACGCTGACCTTTGCCAACGGGAGCTACGAGATCGATGACTCGTGTCGTGTAGCGTTCAGGAACGGTTTCGAGAACGACGCGCTGATTCGGGTTAATCGTCGTGAGTTCTTCAAAAACGGGAAGGTTTTGGTATTTATCCGGGTCTTCGCCCTCAAGCTCGGTGAGCTTGTACATTTGAGGCCCGCGATTTCCCCGGCGAGTCTCGCCACGAATCCACATGCCATCACGAAGTCCATATTTGCGCACGATTTCTGGCGTAACAAAAATGTCGTTGTTCGACTGGGTGAAATTGCGCTTCGCTTCGCGTAAAAAACCGAATCCCTTGCCCGAAACTTCCACGATACCTTCGGCAAAGACGGGTGGTGGCGGAGGGGTCGCGGGAACAGGAGGAGCTGGAGGCTGCACAGGGGCTGCCGGTGCCGGATTACGTGCCTCGGTGGGTTGCAGTGAGGTAGCAGGCTTTTCAGCAGGCGTTGTGGCGTCGCTTTGCGCTGGAGGCAGATTTTCCGCTGTCACTGGAGCAGGAGCGGATGGAGCAACCTCGGCGAGCGGAGTAGGAGCCTCGGACGCTTTTGCATTTGCTGCTTTGCGTCGGGTCGGACCAATCCGTGGAGTGCGGGTGCGTGGGCGTTTAGTTGCTTCCTTTGGTGCGGAAGCCTCTTTGGCTGCAGCCTTGGTTTTGGGTATCTGCTCGTCTTCAGTCATGGTAAAAAAATCTTGGGCGAGTCCGTGCTGCCGACATCTGGCCTTGTACAGGTCGGCGATTGGGAGTCATCTCGTCCGGATGGTGTGTCGGGATATCGTGGATTTCCTAGGACTTTCAAGGAATCACGGACGATGTCCGTCGACGGGTGTTTCAAAATCTTAACTTCGCATGCGGAGGGGTTCAGCACTGCGAGTCAGGAGAATGACTGCATTAAATCTCTGATCTGGCAGGTTGTCAACGACTATTCCTGATTATATTTTTCGGGGCGTTTTGGAGGATCGGCCAGAGCGCTTGTGGAGGGGCCCTTCGTTTTATTTTGGGGAACGTGGTGATCGAGGGGATGTGGTTGTTTTTGGATGGCTGAAAATTTGAGCTAATTCCTGCTCGCTTTCTGTGTCGTCAATGAGGCCGAGTTCGTGGAGTTCGGGGACAAAAACACGACGGTCTGACACATCTTCCAGGGGGAGATACATGTCCAGATAGCGAGCAATGATGCGGTAGTCGGTTTCGCTCGGGCTTTCATCGCTGGAACGAATAGGGGCATCACACTGCGCCAGATTCGAAGACTTGCTTCTGCGTTTTCCTAAAACGGGAAGTTGAGTGGTCGAGTCGACTTGGATCCAAGCATCATGGCGGATGGTGCGATGCTCACCGGCGAGCCATACAAGAACAGCCCCATTCAGGAGGCAACTGCGTGCGTTCGTCGTAAGGAAAATGCCCGGCGGGCGGTTCATTAACTCATCATAAAGCATCAACGCGGTATCTGCCATAATGCAGCCCGGTCCGATAATCTCTAGCTCAATACGGGACGATTTTTTCGCCAAACCAGCACGTAGCGTATTGAGAAGGATGGTCGGATGGGTTTCAGCAAGGTCAAGTTGAATGTTTTTTTGGATCATCGGAGGAAATGATGGCAGGAGTGATAGGTCAAAAACGGTCCAAGGAGTGGGATATTTTCAAACGACCTATTCCGCTAGAGGAAGGATGCTATCAAACCGAGTAGCGACGTTGGAGTAAAAGGGATAGGTGCCGGCTGGAGCGGTCGCTGGTTTGTAGCGCCATTGCTTGTAGCTCCAGAGCCAGAATTCGGGGTTTTTTCTAATGATGGGTTCCATGGCGTCCCAGCAGGCTTGGGCGATTTGCTGATGGGTCGAGCCCTCGGGCATTTCAAGCGGGGACCGGTAAACGATGCGGAAAAATCCATCCGGTTCCGGGAAGATCTGGCAGGGAACGAGGCGGGAGTTGCCTCGTTCGTAGAGAATGCCGGCCATGGGGCTCATCGCTGTCCAGAGGCCAAAGCAGCGAACGGGAACGGCACCTAGGCTGGGATTGATGCTGAGATCGGCGGCGGCCCCCACTATGCCTCCCGTCCGCGCACGCTTGATCAGGCGAACGAGGGCGCGCGATGGAGGGATGATGGTGTGCCCGCCTAGGGCGCGAAGTTGATCGAAGATAGGGCCGAGTAAGGGATTTTTAAACGTTTGAGCGACGGCCAATCCTGGTCCCAAGGCAAATGAACTTCCGAGGCTGAGCCATTCGAAATTGGAAAAATGGGAAAGAATATAAATGCCGGGTGAGTTTTTGCTACCGCTGACAGGATCTAATTCGAGGCCTTCGATGCGGATGTAGTTCTGGTAGTTTTCCGCAGTTAAATTCGGAGACCAGAAGAGGCAGAGCATCGTGCGGGCGAAATTTTGGAACGAGGCGCGGGTAATGCGATTCCTAGCTGCAACATCGTAGGTATCTCCGAAGGCCGCGCGCAGATTATCCATGGCCACGGCACGTCCTCGCGAGTCCAAGCCGTGAAACAGGGAACCGGCAAAATTGGCGATGGGCTGAATCCAGCGGTAGGGCAGTCGGGGGATGATGGCGCAGGCCAGTCGAAGACCAAAGTACTCGAGTTGATAACGCAACCCTTTCAATCCGTGTGTCGGCTTTTTTTGTGGCTCGCTCGGTGAGGCCGTTTTGTTGGTCTCGCTGGGGGCTGTCTTGCTATCTGGGTTCACTTCCGAGCGGGCTTTCTGTTGGCTAATTTATAGAATCTCCAGAGCTGGGAGTAAAGAAGACAAAGGTCGGGAGGGATGGCGTTAAGGGCGCTTTTCTGCCTCGAGTGGATTTTTATCCGGTCGAGGAATCAAGATGGGTTGCAGGAGTCGATGACCCAGCGGGAATAGGCTGCAGAGGCTTCGGCAGGATTGAAGGCGACAATCTCAGGAGTTTCGTAGGGATGGAGAGATTGGAGGGCAGATGAAAAGTCGGAAAAGCTGGCGGCAGGGATCTTAAAAATGACGACCACTTCCGAGGTGTCTTCAATGGCATCCTGCCAGCGGTAAATCGACCGAGCTGCGGTGAGCAGTGTGCCGCAAGCGGCGAGTTTCTTTTCAACGAGTTCATGCACGATCGCGGCGGCGGAGGATTCGTCCGGCAGCGTCGTGACCACAAACTGAATCATGCCGCAACGGGGGCTGGTTGGCGAACGATCCAGCCGCCTCCGACCACGACATCGCCATCATAAAAAACAGCGGCCTGCCCGGGAGTGATGGCGCGTTGAGGTGAGGAAAGCTCTATTCTCGCCTTGCCTCCAGGGAGGGGATAGACGAGGGCATCTGCGCCTGGATGGGCGTAGCGGATTTTGACGCTGATGGGTTTGGGTTCCGTGGGTTCGCCGTCGAGCCAGTTGACGCGATCAACCTCGAACTGCTCCTTCACGAGATCTTCCTCATCGCCGACGATCACGCGGTTGGTATCCGGATCGATATCGAGCACATAGCGTGGGCGAGGGGATCCGCCGGGGAGTCCCTTGCGCTGGCCGATCGTGAACATTTCGATGCCTTCATGATCGGCAATAAAGTTGCCTTGAGTGTCGTAGATGCCGCCGCGGTGGAATTCCTCCTCGCCGAGATGGCCGCGAAGGAAGGCTTTGTAATCGTTGCCGGGAACAAAACAGATTTCTTGGCTGTCAACTTTATCAGCGACTTTCAGTCCCAAATCGCGGGCGATCTCACGGATGGCGGGTTTTTCCATGCCTCCGAGGGGAGTGAGTGCGTGCTGGAGTTGATCCTGGCCGAGACTAAAAAGGAAATACGATTGGTCCTTCCGAGCATCGCGGCCTTTACGAAGAACGGCCTTGGATTCCAGATGATCAATGATGGCGTAGTGGCCGGTGGCGATGAAATCGGCTCCGAGCGAGCGGGCTTTCGTTCGAAGGTTGCCGAATTTGAGATGTTCATTACACATCACGCAGGGATTCGGAGTGCGCCCAAGGCGATACTCGCTGGCAAAATAATCGATAACGATTTTTTCGAAGTTGTCGGCTTCATCGACGACGTAGTGAGGGATTCCGAGACGGTGAGCCACACTACGGGCATCAGCTATGGCAGAGGGACCGCAGCACTTGTCTTCAGCGCGGGAGATGCAATCCTGAGGCCACACCTTCATCGTCACGCCGATGACTTCCCAGCCATCCTTTTGTAGAAGCGATGCTGCTACGCTGGAATCTACTCCCCCGCTCATTCCGAGCAGGACTCGTCTGCCATTACCTTTCATGCGCGGCCAATATACGGGATTACAAGGGGGCGTCAAACAGGGAGAGCACTATTCGGATTTTTGAATCCATTTGGATGTCCCATCCGGATTCTCAGTTTCGATCCATTCGCCTTTGAAGGCCATTTTACCCGCGATGTCGGACTGTTTTTTCTGAATCGCTGTGAGAGGCGATTTTTGTTTATCGGCTTCCGATTTCAAAAGGGCCATTCGATCCGAGTTCTCCTCACTCACTATTTTGCGGATGTAGTCACCATATTCTCCAGGAGTATCGGTGCGAATGGAGAGGAGCGCGTCGCGACCTTCACCCACGAGGCGGGAGTCCTTAAATGTCTGGATATCCGCCATGCGGTTGCGGCGGGCCGAGTCAGGGTCCGAAGAAGGTGGCGATTTTTTTGAGGATGGGGCGGCTTCCTTGCTGTGCTGATAAACGTCGAGTCGCATGGCGACATCGACCTTGATTGGTTCAGGGGTCGAGAGATTCACGGTCGGTGATGCGCAGGAAGCGAGAAAGAGAGCGAAAAGGGGAAGCGTGATAGATCTCATCGGTTGGGAGTTTTTTTCCATAGACCATCGGTGGATTCGTCAGCGTGCAGCACAGTTTGGAATGTGCGCGATCCGAGCGGGCCTTGCAACTTCAAGTCGAGAAGCCCTTGGTCGCGCACGAACCAGAAGTCCCCACGGCAAGTGTCGTAGTTAAAATCGCGAGCGGACTCCAACGCGATACGCAGGCTGCTTTTTTTCAAGCCCGACCAACCGTCCGGGATGCGCGCGAGGAGATCGTCGAGCTTGCTAATTTGAAGGCGCCCGGAAGCCGTGGTCGCGAAATCGCCTTTGAGCCGCTCTAGCTTGCGCCCAAGGAAGTTCATTTGCATTTTAAAGCCAAGTGGACCCGACATGCGGAAATTTTGTGGCGCGATGATATCGGTGAGTTGCTCTAAATTAATGCCTGCGCCACCCAGCCAGCCAATCCAAGGAGAGGTGGCATCGAACAGAAAGCTGAAACCCCCTAGGATCTGGCCGCGATAAAGGCCTCCGCCAAAAGTGCCATTGATGCCCTCGCGATCAAAGGTGACCGAGGCCCAAGATTCCTTGCTTTGATATTGCCGCCAGCGGATTTCCTTAACGCGGATCGTGCCAACCACATTGCTCACGCCTTTAGATGGCGGGTAGGAAAATTGAAGCTCGCCCGGTTGGGTCGCGATTTCAAGCTGGTAGGCGGGGAACTTGTATTCTTGGGCTGGAATGAGAAGGCTGCCCTTGAGTTTCAGGGATGCCAGGTCGTTGAGAGTGACATTTTCTGCGCTGGTTTGGAAGTTCAGGGGCAGTCCGTATTGAGTGTTGCCCCCGCTTCCCAGAACGAGGCTGCCGAATTGGATATCCAGTTTTTGAATCGTCCATGGAGTCGATAGCGGCCCCATTCCTGCACTGATGCGGCGGCTTGTCTCGTCCATATAAGCAAAAAGATCCTCCTCGATATAGATGACGGGGTGGAGAATGGTGACCTCATTGAGCTTATGATGGAGGATGCCATTGAGATCGAAGCGCAAAAGTACGCTGCGGAGTTTCAATACCGTCGTTTTGGGATCAAGGGGGGATGGGATATGTAGATCGGTGATTTCGACCACCTGTTCCGTGCTCCCCAATGTTTTTGTAATCTCGGCTGGGGAGAGGTTGACGAGTGACGTATTGAGAACGAACGAAATGTCCGATTCTGGCTTCCATGCATTTTCACCCAGCGTCGTGCGAACTTTGGAGATATTTAAAAGTCCGATTTTCCAATTGAATGCAGCGCCGGTATCGCTCCCTGTGGCGTCGCTGGAGTGGGTGATCTGATCGAGGGCGGAACCCACAGCGAGTGCGCCACCCGAAATGTCCAGGCTGCGGAGTTCGCATTTCTGAATCAATTCGGCTGGCGCACCGGTGATGGTGACGGAGTCGAGTACGAGGAATGGGTCGGTAAATCCAGGGGCGTTTGCGCGGATATCCCACAACTCCAGCGAGAGCGTGTCCAATTGGTCGGCGTGAAAGTTTGTCCAATCCAAGCAGAACTTTGCGCGTACAGAGGGGCTGCCGATAGGTTCACCATCGTAATGGATTTCGCCGTAGTCGCAAACGATGCGGCGAATGGTGATGGGATTGCCGCTTTGAGGATCAATGGGGATCTTCGGGAGAATCCCCGACCAACCTGGGGAGATCACAAACTCGGGATTTTGAAGCCGGATCTCACCGAGTTGGCGTTTCGCAAGGTCGTCGAATGAAAAAATGAGGCTCCCGTGCTCCAATCGCAGTAGCTCCCGACCGGTCTTGGGATCATGGATGATCAGATTTTCAAATTGGATTTCTCCGGGTGCGGAGATGGCGACATTCTGAATATCGATCTTCGCTGCGGGGAGCGATCTTTGCAGGCCCCAGCGTGCGATGGGCGTGAGATTGCGGGCCAGAAGGAAGAGGATACACGCGGTGACTAAAAGCCCAAGAGCAGCGACCAGCAGTACAAGTCGAAGCTTTTTTGAGAATGGACGAATGGGTTGCAACTGGGTTGCCCCGCGCGGGCTTCTTATTTTTTGCGGTTGCGGGCGACCTCATCAAACAATTCGACGATGCCATCATCTACCCGGAGATCCACGATTTTCCACTGGTTGCCGGAGCGGTAAAAATAAAACCTCCAGCGCAGAGGGAGATCCTCATTCAAGGAAATGCAGGTGTGCCGGTAAAGGGACTTTCCGACTTCCAAAGTTTCCACAACTTCATAGCCCTTTACGGGGCCGAAATTATCGATGGCCTCGCGGGTCTTCTCCTTAAGCTTCTCCACGTTTTCGGGACGTGCGGCGATGATGGTGTTCTTCACCAAGCCGGAGTAAGCGACTTCGAGTTGGTCGGCTTTCAAAGCCTCGAAAAAGCGGCTCAGTGCGGCAGTGGGGTCCAGTGACGGAGACGGGTTCGTTGATGGTGTTGCTGTGGGTGTGTCGCTCTCATTTGTAAACGAGTAGCGTTTTTTTCCGGAACCCGACTTTTCCTCCGCGAGAAGAGGCAGAGTGCATAGAAAGAGGACGATGATGAAAGATCGCATCCTCAACGTCTCGCCGCTTTTGGCTCTGCCTGCAAGCCTGCGGGATTTTTTTCCTAATTCTCTTGGGTGCTTTGAACGGAGCGAAGGGCGACATCGCCGATCTCGAGATCGAGTGCCCTTGCGGCGGTGCGAAGAAATCCCTCGGTCGCATCGGTGAGGGCGACATCCAAGCGACCGAGCCTTTCCGACGGGGCGGAAAGTCCTGCGCTTTCCAAGAGGGATTTAACGGCCAGGGCACAGTTCTGGGCGGAGTCCACCAAGGTTACTTCCGGTCCCGCCATTCGTGCAATGGCGTCACGGAGGAGGGGGTAATGGGTGCAACCAAGAACGAGGGTATCTATGCCGCCCGAAAGGAGTGGGGCTAGATATCGTCCCAGCATGAGGTCCGTGATTTTGTCGTCAAACATCGCCTCTTCAATAAAAGGAACCAAAAGGGGGCAAGCCATACTCAGGACTTGGATCTCGGGGGCTAGGCTGTTGATCGCGTGCTCGTAGGCGCCGCTGGCAATGGTTGCGCGGGTACCTATGACGCCGACTTTTTTATTTTTGGTAGTTTGGACTGCCGCTGTTGCGCCAGGGACAACGACACCTTGAACGGGAACTTTGAAAATGTCCTTCATACGCGGCACGGCCAGGGCGGATGCCGTATTACAAGCGACGACAATGACTTTGGCGCGTTCCGCTAAGAGAAGACCGCCGATCTCTATGCTGTAACGCTCGACGGTCTTTCGGCTCTTGCCTCCGTAGGGAACTCGCGCCGTATCTCCGATATAAAAAATATTTTCGGCTGGGAGGAGGTTTTGAAGTGCGGCGACCACGGTGAGTCCACCGATACCTGAATCAAAAACTCCGATGGGATCTGATGAGCGATCAGTTGGCATTGGGTATGGGAGGATTGGCTGTGGCCGACGGGGTGGCCAGTTGCTGTGCGGCGCGTTGTACCGCCTCATTGAGGCCGGTATTCAGATTATAAGGTGAAAGTGATTTGCGAAGGTTGGGAATGGTCGTCGGATCCACAGCGGAGGTTGTGGCGGAGGGCTCTTGATAGGTTGGTTTACCTGCTACGGCACTGCCATAGCGGGTCACACCCTCCAGGATGGCCCTCGCAAAAGCATCGCGATAGGAGGAACTAGCAATGAGGCGTGCATCGGTCGGGTGATTCATAAACCCACCTTCAAGAAGGACACCTGGGATATTTAGATCACGAATGACCACGAAGCGAGCCCGTTTGATGCCGCGGTCAGTGAGGCGCATGTGGCGAAGCATCGAGGAATGCATCGCTGTTGCCAGAGCGACATTCTGGGAATCTTGAGCGTGACCGGGGTAAGGCTTGAGATCGTTGTAGCTGAGGTTTTCCTCATCCATCGAAGGAACGCCTCGAGGAGCTAAGGCAAATGTTTCGATGCCCGTTCCGCCGACCGTATTGCTCTTATTGAAGTGAACGCTCACAAAAACGGCATTTTGATAACGGTTGGCGATAGCTGGACGACCCTCCAGTGGAATGAATGTATCATTGGAGCGGGTGAGTTGGACTTTGTAGCCACGCTCTTGAAGTAAACGTTTCGCTCGGAGTACCACATCGAGTGCAGCTTCCTTCTCGATCCCTCTGGCTCCTTTAGCACCACTGTCATTCCCGCCGTGGCCGGCATCAAGAATGACTGTGCTCACGGGAGATGCATTTTTAATGAGCCCTGGGCGCAAGACGGGTTCGATGATTTTTGTGACATCCATTGCCGAGATCAGGATCTTTCCGCCTTTGTTGACGATCGGAAATCCAAGGACGTATTTGACGTTGTTGATGAAGACTTCTCTAGCTCCGCTTTTTCCTTTGATGGTTTTCGTGGTGCTGGTCATCACGAATCCGTCTGCGATCATCTTGGGGGAGCTTAGGTTGTAGAATTTAGAGACATTTTCCACCGGTACATAGCGGCGGTTTTCATGAAGGATCACATCCCATGCGGTAGCTAATTCCGGCGCGAGCAGGAGGATTAGCAAGAATGGCAGGATGCGCGCGCGCACGGCAAATTAGGGTGTTGGCTTCCGAGTGGAAGTGCAATGCGAATTCCTAGTGTGCTGGGTATCGCTGGCCATTTCTGAATCAATGCTGCGCGGCTCTTGGTCGCATCTGTGGAAAGAGGATGACGTCTCGGATACTTTCGGCTCCGGTGAGCATCATGACAAGTCTGTCGATGCCGATGCCGATCCCACCCGCTGGCGGCATGCCGTATTCGAGAGCAGTGAGGAAATCCTCGTCGAGTTTCTGGGTTTCACCTCCGCTTTGGTGTTCGAGTCGTTCTCGCTGGAGGTCGGGGTCATTGAGTTCCGAATAGCCGGGAGAGATTTCTTGGCCGTTGATGACGAGTTCGTAGACGTCAACAACGCTGGAGTTGGTGGAATTGAGCTTAGCGAGAGGGACGAGTTCTTTCGGGCAATGCGTCACAAAGAGGGGGTTCATGGTTTTTTCTTCCACCAGTTTTTCGAAGACATGCTGGGTGAGTTCGAAATCCTCGTGGCAGTGGGAGACATCGATTTTATGTTCCGCGCACCATTCGCGGCGTTGCTCGGTGGTGAGTTCGTACCAGTTTGGTGCGACTCCGCGAATCAGGTCCGAGTACGAAGTCCGGCGCCAAGGACGTGAGAGGTCGATCGTTTTAACGACGTTGCCCTCTGCATCGTGATGTTCGATGAGCAAGGACCCACAGATTTTTTCCGCAACATGGCAGACCATTTCTTCGACCAAGCTCGCCATTTGCTCGAAGTCGGCATAGGCCCAATATGCTTCCAGCATGGTGAACTCAGGATTGTGGCGTCGTGAGATGCCTTCGTTGCGGAAATTCCGGTTGAGCTCAAAAACCTTATTGAATCCACCGACAAGTAGCCGCTTGAGGTAAAGCTCGGGGGCGATACGAAGAAAGAGATCGACGCCGAGGGCGTTGTGATGGGTTTCAAACGGTTGGGCTGCTGCACCACCCGGAATCGATTGCATCATGGGTGTCTCGACCTCGATGAATGCACGATCTTCCAAGAAGCGCCGAATCTCGCGAACGATGGCGATGCGCTTTTTAAAAATCTCCAACGACTCGGGGTTCGAGATGAGATCGAGGTAACGTTGGCGGTATTTGATTTCCGTGTCCTGAACCCCGTGCCATTTATCGGGAAGGGGTCGGAGGGATTTCGAGAGAACAGTGAAAGCGGTCGCCTTGATGCTGGGTTCCCCGGTTTTTGTGGTGAATGTCTCGCCTTCCACGCCGATGAAGTCTCCGATGTCGAGGTGGTCGAAAATGGCTGCGGATTCAGCACCAATTTCTTTCGAATTGATGTAAATCTGGATGCGTCCGGAGATATCCGAGAGATCAATGAAGTGGCTTTTGCCCATATTACGATGGGCAGTGATACGTCCAGCTGTGCGAACTTTTATTCCCTCGACAAAATCGGCTCTGATGAGGCCAGGAGTGCCTGTGGTCTCAAAACGGGCGCCATAGGGATCGATGTTGGCTTTGCGGATGGCATTGAGCTTTTGCCGGCGAATAGCCAACAGTTCGTTGTGTGTTATTTCTTCCATGCTTTCAGAAAAACTGCGTGTTTCAGCCGAGGGGTCGGGCTGGTTATTGAATTTGTAGGATTTTGTAAACGGCGCCGCCAAATGCCAAGAGGCTAACGAGAGCAGCTAAGGCCAGAACGGCTTTTCCCGAGTCTTTTCCATTTGTATCGCGTTTGATCGGAGAGGAACTGACGAAATTATCTGGTCGGCGACTCACCGAGGACTCACGGGTAGTGGGGGCGGAAGACTCGACAGGTACTTTTTCAGCGGGGGCTTCGGAGACACCGAAACGGGTGAGTACCGTGCCAAAGCGAACTTCGTCGCCTTCATGAAGAAGGGCTTTGTCGATTTTTTCACCATTGATGAAAGTGCCGTTGGTCGATCCGAGGTCGCGGACAAAAAAACGATCCTCATCGGCAAAAATCTCCGCATGCGAGCTGCTGACGGAGGCGTCCTCGATCTGAAGCGCATTTTCCGGGAGTCGGCCGATGGTGGTGGTTTCCTCGGGAAGGTCGTGAATGATCTCTTTTCCGGATGCGAGGAAGATTTTGAGCTTGGCCATTGGATTTGGGCTTAGTTCGCGGCTTTGGCGGCAGCAACCTCTTTGGCAAATTCGGCAAAGAAGTAATCCGCATCGTGCGGACCGGGGCTGGCCTCCGGATGGTATTGAACGCTAAAGGCGCTGTGTTTTTTGTGTCGGAGTCCCGCGACGGTGCCATCGTTGAGATTGGTGTGGGTGACTTCGACGTCAGCAGGAAGAGTGGATGGATCGACCGCGTAGCCATGATTCTGCGAGGTAATGGCGATTTTTCCTGAGCGAAGATCTTTCACTGGTTGATTGGCTCCACGGTGACCGAACTTGAGTTTGAATGTCTTTCCTCCAAGAGCACGGGCGAGGATCTGATGGCCGAGGCAGATGCCAAAAATGGGCTTTTTTCCAATCAATGCGCGTACGGTCTCGCATGCGTAGTCGAGGGCCTCTGGATCCCCTGGGCCGTTGGAGAGAAAAATGCCATCGGTACCGAGAGCAAGAACCTCTGCAGGACTTGATGTGGAGGGGAGGACAGTCACCTGAAAGCCTTTCCGGCGAAGATAGCGGAGGATATTTTTTTTCATCCCGAAATCCAGCGCCGCGAGCGTGTGTGTGACAGGCGGGAGGGGATCAAATACGTTGCCTTTGGCGTCCGAGTCTTGCACCGATTCCGAGCCTGAGCGGAGGACCCAGTCTTTACTGAGGGTTGTTCCTTTGTCCCATTCGTAGTTGGCGTGGGTGCTGACTTCCTTGACGAAATCAATGCCATCGTAGCTCGCGGATTTGGCTTTTTGGATCGCCGTTGCCTCGTCTGTGATTTCTGTGGTGATGCAGGCCTTCATCGATCCCCTCGTTCGCAAGTGACGCGTGAGCGCGCGGGTATCGACACCTTGAATGCCGGGAATACCGTGCTTTTCCAAATATTCGTGCAGTCCGCAGTCTGCCCGCCAACTGCTGATCACGGGGCTCAACTCCTCAATCACGAACCCTCGAACCTGCGGAATGTCACTCTCCACATCCAACTCGTTCACGCCATAGTTGCCAATCTCGGGGTAGGTCATCGCTACGATTTGTCCGCGATAAGAAGGATCGGTCAGGATTTCCTGATATCCACTCATGGACGTATTAAAGCAAATCTCCCCAGTCGAAGTGCCCTTGGCCCCAAAGGATTCGCCACGAAAAACTCGACCATCTTCCAATGCCAGCAATGCAATCATGCGTTCACTTCTAGCATTTGTATCTGCTGGGTAAAAGCATTTCCCAAGTGAAATGTTTTTTTACTTCGCAGGCTTCCAAATGGTGTTGGATTGGTCAAAGTAACCCGCTGTTGCATCATTTTTGGTTGTTCTTTGATCTGAATGGTCGGAATATCCGCGAGTTGGCGTCTTCAATTTGGATGGAATGAAAAAAATAATCATAATTGCCCTGCTTGCTACGATTGGTTTTTTTGCATGGAGGATTCTGAAGGAGCCCCCGCCTGTTCCATTGACCCCAAGTCAGGAAGTGGAAGCATGTATTAGCAAAAATCCCATTGATTCCAAAGCACTAGCGTTAATTTGTGATAAATACCCAGCTCTGGTGGCGGCTAAACTCAAGAATCAAAAAATCAGAGTGTCTGGAATTTTAAAGAAAGCACTCGTTAAGGGGGTGAATCGTCGCGATTTGATACTTGAGATGGAGGGTTCCAGTACTCGCCATGTGAATTTCACTTCCGATGTTGTCGCAACCAAGCGCCTTAGTGGGGTGCCGATAGGATCTTTGTTTCTTTTTAAAAAGCATGGGGGTGAAATATATGTAGAGCAGCTTGCAGCTACAAAAAAAGACTCATCAGTCGCGTCCAAACTAGGTGGTTTTTTGGGGATTCCGAAAGGTGGTCAAACTAAAGGTGGTGAAAGCAAGGAAGATTCAGTAAAGACGGAGACGGCCTTTGCATTCCGCGAAATGGAGCCCGCCACCCTCGAGGGTGTATTTCAATATATCAGGCCGGGATCCGTGGAGCTCGAGTGGATACAGCCTAGCTCCTTTTGAGCAGTTGGCTTTCAAGAAAATGATTTCAACTCCAGTCGGGGGATGTGTTATGTTCCACCCATGGACGACAAACCCAATCGTGTTTTTAAAGCGCAAACCCCTATTTCAACATGGGTGAAATCGATCGTAATGGGGGTGGTGGCATTTGCCTTTATTGTTTTTGCGATTTGGCAAACGGGTAAACCCATTGTTGATGCCAAAATGACTGGGACTGTGGTTTCTAAGGAATTTAAGCCTCTCGGGCATTCAGAAAGTCAGATTACTCTTAACCGCGATGGGGCCGTGCGTACGGACAAGGTCGATGGGGAATATATAATCAGCGTCGAAGTTCTCCTTAAGGATGGTTCCAAAAAAACATTCACCGTTTGGCTGAATGATAAAACCCGATTTGATTCCACTAGTGTCGGTGACACGTTTGATGTCGGGCCTTACTTGGTCAAATAAGAGGTGCCCGCATCGAGATGAGATCAGATTTGGGGAGAGCGGAGCGTTGTTTGCGATCCATCCTAAGCGTTTAAGATTTTCTTGAACGAAATTTTCTCCATTCTGTCTTAAAGAAACACTCCATCACTGATATTTTAACAAACCATCCGAATAAAAAATCATCCGTAAATATGAGCATCAATACATCCGAACTCACTCGCCATGTCCAAGAAAACAGACACTGGGTTGAACCACTGGTGAACGAGGTCGGTCGCGTCGTCGTCGGGCAGAAGGTTCTCGTACACCGCCTCCTGATTGGGTTGCTTTCAAATGGGCACGTGCTTTTGGAAGGTGTCCCTGGCTTGGCCAAGACGCTCACTGTCCGCACTCTCGCAAACTCGATTCGAACTGGGTTTCAGCGCCTCCAGTTCACGCCGGATCTTTTGCCGGCGGATCTCATTGGGACCATGATCTACAATCCTCGTGAAAGCGTCTTCACGACCAAGTTGGGCCCGATTTTTTCCAACCTCATTTTGGCCGATGAGATCAACCGCGCTCCAGCAAAAGTGCAGAGCGCTTTGCTTGAGGCGATGCAGGAGCGTCAAGTCACAATCGGCGAAGAGACCTTTCCTCTTCCGGATCCGTTTCTTGTTCTGGCTACGCAGAACCCCATCGAACAGGAGGGCACATACCAACTGCCCGAGGCCCAACTCGACCGTTTCATGCTTAAGGTGCATGTGGGATATCCGACTCGCGAAGAGGAGCGTTCGATCTTGGACGCGATGGCGACGTCATCGCCAAAGCTCAATGTGGACGCCGTCGTTGGGCCCGAGGACATCATTCGCGCCCGTGGCGTGGTGAACGATATCTATGTGGACGATCGGGTGAAGGACTACATAGTGAACATCGTTTGGGCCACTCGCGATCCTGCCTCCTGCAATTTGAAGCTGGATGGGATGATCCGCTATGGGGCTTCCCCGAGAGCGACGATTTTCCTCACACTGGCGGCCAAGGCGAATGCCTTCATTGCGGGTCGAGGCTACGTGACACCTCAGGACGTGAAGAGCGTTGGCATGGATGTGTTGAGGCACCGTATTGGCGTGAGTTACGAGGCGGAGGCCGAAGCCGTGACGACAGAAATGGTGATCGAGAAGATTTTCGCTGGAGTTCAGGTGCCCTAAAAGGTTCGCAGTTCCTCACCGCCACCTTCAATCCGTCATTCATGACTCGCGATCCTAAGGAGATTCTCAAAAAAATCCGCCGCATTGAGCTGCGAACCCGTCGGCTTGTGAACTCGACCTTCGCAGGTCAGTATCACAGCGTATTCAAAGGCCGTGGCATGAATTTTGAGGATGTGCGCGAGTATGCGCCAGGCGATGAAATACGAGCGATCGACTGGAATGTCACCGCGCGTATGAATGCGCCCTATATTAAGAAATTCACCGAAGAGCGGGAATTGACGGTGATGCTTTTGGTGGACGTGAGTGCATCTGGTATTTTTGGTAGCGTGGAGTTGAGCAAGCGGGAACTTGCCGCCGAGGTCGCTTCCTTGCTGGCTTTCAGCGCTATTAATAACAACGATAAGGTCGGGTTGTTGCTATTCTCCGACGAAGTGGAGCTTTTTATTCCGCCGAAAAAAGGGCGCCTTCATACTTTAAGGTTGATTCGAGAGATGCTTTATTTTGAGCCTAAGGGCAAGGGGACTAATCTTTCCGTCGCGTTGGAGTATATGAACCGGGTTATTAGCCGCAGGGCTGTGGTTTTCATGATCTCGGACTTTCTAGCGCCTGATTTCACCAAGGCTCTCAATGTGACCAGTCGGCGCCATGATCTCGTGGCAATGCCGGTCACCGACCCCGGCGAAAGCGAAATCCCTGACATCGGCATCATCACCCTAGAAGATGCTGAAACAGGAGCGCAGATCGACATTAATACGAGCAGCAAGGCGGTGAGGCGTGGGTTGCTAAGCGCAAACAACGATCATCGCCGTAGTCTCGAATCCCTCTTCCGTAGTCGGCGTATTGATATCGTCCCCCTATCCACAACGGAAGACTACCTCATTGCGATCCGGACTTTCTTTGTTCAACGAGAGCGTCGCATGGCTGCATGAACCCACCCGCACCAACTCCAGTTCCGATCAACGATATCGCAGGCCCAGTCTGGTTCTGGCCCTATCCCTTATGGATGACGATTTGCGCCGCTTTTGCACTTTTGGTGATTTTGGTGGGACTCATTTATGTGGCGAAGCGTTTGCTTAAACGCAAAAGCCGTATTCTTACCAACCGCGAGCGGGCTATCGCGGCATTGAGCGCGCTACGCGACCAGATGGCTGGATCTGATCCCTACACTTTTGGTGTTGAGGTATCAAACGATGTCCGGAGTTACATTCAGTCCGAGCATGGACTCTCTGCCACGCGCCAGACTTCCATTGAGTTTCTGCAGTCGATCGCGGATCACGCTCTTTTCACAGACAATGAAAAAGCAGGCTTATCCGTGCTGCTCGAGAGGACCGATTTGTTGAAGTTTGCTCGCGCTGAGGCTGGTGAGGCCGAAATGCTCGATCTTCTTGAAACGGCGGTGCGATTTGTGCGTGGTGAGGTTCCGTCCAGCAATGTCAAAGAAGGGAAGTTGGCGCGATGAGAGACTTTTCTTTTGCCAATCCTTGGCTGCTTTGCCTGCTTTTGGTGGTTCCCTTGCTTTCCTACTTGAAGGGAAAGTTTGGAGGCACGGCGGGAGTCTTGTTTTCTACCACGGCCACGCTCGCTAAGATCGGTCAACGCCGCCGATCCAAGGCCGGCGGGATTCTGGCTGGGCTTGTCTATTTGAGTCTTGGGTTATTTGTTATCGCCCTCGCTCGCCCTCAACTCGGTCGTGTGGTGTCGCGCGTGCAGGCAACCGGCGTCGATATCATGCTCGCTCTGGATGTTTCTCGATCGATGTTGGCGGAGGATTTTACGATAGGGAATACGCGAGCGAACCGTATCGAGGCGGTGAAGCGGGTGACCGAACAATTTATCCGTGAGCGACCGAATGATCGTATTGGCATTGTCGCTTTTGCGGGGCGGCCGTATTTGGTGAGTCCACTCACACTGGATCACGATTGGTTGATTCAAAACCTTGATCGCCTGCGGATCGGTCTTGTTGAGGATGGCACCGCGGTGGGGTCCGCCATCGCCTCTGCCGCGAATCGTCTGAAAGACAAGGAAGCCAAAACCAAGCTCATCGTTCTTCTCACCGATGGCGACAACAATGCTGGAAAAGTCATGCCTCTCACGGCTGCCGAGGCAGCGAAAACTCTGGGAATCCGCATTTATGCAATCGGTGCTGGAACCGAGGGGGAAGCCCCTTTTCCGATGACGAATGCATTTGGAAGAACTGTTTATCGCAACGTACTTGTGAAATTCGACGAGAAGGTTCTCCAAGAAATCGCGACAATCACCAACGGAAAATTTTTCCGTGCGACAGATACCGAATCCCTCAAAACCATCTTCGGAGAGATCGACAAGCTTGAGAAATCCAAGGTCGAAGTCGAAAAGACTGCGCAATATCGTGACCTCTTTCAATGGTTCCTCATCCCCGGGCTCGCTTGCCTGCTCCTTGAAATGCTGCTTTCCCAAACCCTATGGAGACGACTGCCCTGACATTCGGTAATCCCCAATGGATATGGTGCCTCGCGTTGCTGCCAGCACTAGCGGGTGTTTACGTGTGGTCGCACCGTCGCAGTCGTGCGCTCATTGCCAAGGTCGTGGCCCCTCGTTTGCGGGATCAGCTTGCGGGGTCAGTGAGTGTGTCGCGACGCGTTTTTCGGGCGCTTTTGCTCTTGCTGGCGCTTGCGGGCGTCATTCTCGCTCTCGCCCAACCTCGCTATGGTTTTATTGAAAAGGAAACCAAACAGAAGGGCCGCGATGTGGTAATCGCGTTGGATACCTCAAAAAGCATGTTGGCCACGGATATCGCCCCCGATCGTCTCACACGGGCTAAGCTTTTTAGCCAAGATCTTATGAGATTTCTTAAGGGGGATCGCGTGGGGCTTATTGCCTTTGCCGGTTCCGCTTTTTTGCAAGCGCCACTCACATTGGATTATTCGGCCGTGACCAATTCGCTGGATGAGATGGACACAAATGTGATTCCGAAGGGTGGGACGAATATCGCTGCCGCCATAGCCACAGCAAGGGAGGCCTTTGGAAAGGCTGAGGGACAGACTAGGGCGCTGGTGATTTTAACCGATGGCGAGGAGTTGGATGCCGATGGAATCGCTGCAGCCAAGCAGGCCGCCTCGGAAGGGATTCGCATTTTCACTGTCGGGATCGGCTCGGCAGCTGGATCACTTATTCCTGTGCGAACTCAAGATGGGCGGCAGGATTTCGTGCGCGATGCTTCAGGTAAGCCTGTGAATTCCAAGTTGGATACCGGTCGATTGAACGAAATCGCCCAGGCGACAGGCGGATTTTTTGTGTCCATCTGTCCCGATGCCGCCAAGGAAATATTCCAAAAAGGCATCGAGCCAATGGAGCTCACCGAGAACGGAGTCTTCACTTCCCGTCAGCCTATAGAGCGTTACCAATGGCCGCTTGGGGTTGCAGTTTTTTGTCTGATGCTCTCCGTTCTTCCAGGTGATCGACGCCGGAAGTTGCCGCTGGCATTGGCGGTGCTCGCCTCGTTTTTTACGACCACTTCCATGGGCCACGCTGGAACCAACGGGCTTCAAGATTACATGGCGGGGCAATACGAGCAGGCCGGAGCGGCATTTGAAAAAGGGCTCCAAGCCGAACCGGATTCGCGCCCATTGCAATTCAATGCCGGCGCGGCCGCTTACAAGTCGGGAAAATTTGACCAAGCCATTTCGCATTTCACGAAGGCGCTTCTCTCCGAAGATAAAAAGCTCCGAGAGGAAGCGTC
>RFZT01000070.1 GCA_009920585.1 bacterium | reverse complement strand
AAACCACGACCACCGTTTTCCCCCCTCGCTCGGATTTCTCTCTGCGAAGTACGACTCGGCCGAGTTTCGAGGGCGGAAGCGGTCGCTGAATCGGTTCGGCCGGCCCCTCGGGCAACCCTTCGATACTCAAGGCGGCAAAGGGTGACTGGAATCCGATCGCGTTAGCCGATGTCTCGATGCGTGTTTTCTTCATAGAGTCCTCACTAAGATTGACCGCGTGCGCAAAAATCTAAGGCGCAAAAAAACTGGGCAGAAGATAAATGCGACCAGGCTGGAGCGCGTAGTTTTTCCCTGGAAATTCGATTTGAAGCTTCGCTGCGTGCGCCTCGCCGAATAAGCGAAGAAATCGATCGAAGTTGTAAGAACGGGTGTAGCGAATGATTTCGGCATCGGGGGCGTGACCGAGTTCGCGCGCCTTCGCGTAGGCATCTTCGATGTATCCGAGTTGATCAACGAGACGCGCAGCGAGCGCATCTGTGCCGCTGAGGATGCGACCGTCGGCCACTCCTGCACGAAGTTGCTTCTCATCCAACCTGCGAGATGCCGCCACGATCCCAACGAATCGGTCGTAGCTTTGCATAACGAGACCTTGCACATATTCCTTCTCGTCCGTCGTCATTTCGCGGGCTCCATTGAGCATATCTTTGAACTTTCCACTTTTGAAAGTGACTGACTCGAGTCCGACTTTTCCAAAGAGGTCGCGGTAGTTGAGTGTCGATATGATGACCCCGATGCTGCCAGTGAAGGTGGTGTCATTACACATGATCCAATCCGCTCCACAGGCGGTGTAATAGGCACCAGAGGCCCCGATGGAGTTAAAATAAACGACCACCGGCTTCTCCGCTTTTAACTTGCGGAGCGAATTGTAAAGAACATCGGATGCCGTGACTTCGCCGCCGGGGGAATCAATGGCGACAATAATCGCCTTCACATGGGGGTCTTCCGCAGCCTGATCAATCGCAGACTTAAAATCTTCCACCATGGAACTTCCTAAATTTCCCTCCTGCCCAAAAGCGATGACGCCTTCGAGCGGAATCACGGCGACTTTGTCGCTGGAGGTGTCGGAAGGAACCACGACTTCCTCATCAAATTCTTTGGGGGGAATAATCTTCGTGTGGGCAAACATCGCGCCGGTTTTTGTTCCGAGCAGGGCCAGCGAAACCAGATTCACAAACATGCTCACGCACAGTGCCACGAACAGAAAAGCCATCAGACATCCGGATTTTTTCATCTCCCCCCAATCTGAAAGAATTTCAAAGGATTAACAAGGAGAGAGAAGGAAACCTGGGTCAAAATCAGGCCCACAAACGTCGATCGAGCGTCCGGTATTGAATCGCCTCACCGATGTGGCTGGAGTCGATCTGCTCGCTGCCAGCGAGATCGGCGATGGTGCGGGCGACTTTGAGGATGCGGTCGTAGGCTCTGGCGCTCAGGTGTAAGTCCTCCATCGCATGCCGGAGCATTTCGGTGGAAGTTTCGTCAAGCACACAGAATTTTTTGATTTGGCTATGGCTCATCCGCGCATTGGCTGCCGTTTTGCGTCCGCCTGCAAACCTCGCTTTTTGAACTCCACGCGCGGCTAGCACACGTTCACGGATAGCCGAGGAAGGCTCAGCGTGACCGACTCCAGAAAGTTCCTTAAACGCCACAGCCGGGGCCTCGACATGCAAGTCGATTCGATCTAGGAGGGGACCGGAAATCCGATTGCGATAGCGCTCAATCTGCACTGGGGAGCACCGACACTCCCTCGCCGGATCCCCGAAATAGCCGCACGGACACGGGTTCATCGCCGCGATTAAAACAAAATCGGCGGGAAACGTCATTGTCCCCGCCGCGCGAGAAATCGTCACTTTTCCATCCTCCAAAGGCTGGCGCATCACCTCAAGCGTGGTCCGCTTGAATTCCGGCAACTCGTCCAAAAATAAAACCCCGTTGTGCGCGATACTCACCTCGCCGGGCGTCGGATTTGTTGAGCCGCCCAGCAAGCCGACATCGCTCACGGTGTGGTGCGGAGAACGAAATGGCCTCCGCGCAACAAACGAATGGGTTTCATCCAAAAGCCCGCAAATACTGTGGATCTTGGTCGTTTCGATGGCCTCATCGAGCGACATCGGAGGAATGATTGTGGGGATGCGTTTCGCGAGCATGCTCTTTCCGGATCCAGGAGGACCGATTAGCAGGAGATTATGTCCACCAGCCATGGCGACCTCGATGGCTCGCTTGACCTGATGCTGGCCTTTGACCTCAGAAAAATCAACATCATCGCCAGAGTAGGACTCAAGGCGCTCGGCTGCGTTTCCTTGCAATGGGACTAGGTCTTTTTTCCGGGCCAGAAATTCATAAGCTTCGCGGAGATTCCGAACCCCATAAACTTCGATCCCCTCCACGATGGCGGCTTCGGGGGCGTTGACCGCCGGAAGAATGATGGCTTTTTTTCCTTGGTTGCGGGCCTCCACCGCGATGGGCAGCGCGCCTTTGATCGGACGGATCTCTCCGGTGAGGGCGAGTTCCCCGATCACATAGCAACGCTCGAGCCTCGGCAACTCCGCTCGCTCCGCTGCGGCGATCATCCCAATAGCGATAGGCAAATCAAAGCTGGGCCCTTCTTTCTTGGTGTCAGCAGGGGCGAGGTTGATCGTCGTTCGTTCGCGAGGCCAGCGGAATCCGCTATTTCCAATCGCTGTCGTCACACGATCCTTGCTTTCCCTCACTGCCGCATCAGGCAGCCCTACTACGATCACTAGGGGATTTCCCACACCCGTATTCACCTCCACTTCCACTTGAATTGCTTCGACGCCTTGGAGTGCTGCTGAGAATACTCGCGTGAACATGACTGGGATGTATCAGAACTCCATGCCACTTGTCCAAGAAGCGATTGAGATTCCTTAAGAAGATTTTTTTGATATAATTCTTGTGTGCCCAACCCCTACGAAACGCCCCAACTCGTCAGCGAATATCTTTTTTTCCACTACGCGACATTCAAGGAGGCCGCCGGCGATCTCCCCGTCCCAGAATCCGCTTGGGGATTCGCCCAGCGGGTGGTGAGCGAATTACTCGATCCCCAATCAAAGCCCTCCACTGCCCTTGATATCGGTTGTGCTGTTGGCGCCTCCTCATTTGAGTTGGCAAGAACCATTCCAAGCGTTTTGGGTATCGACTACTCGGAGGCCTTTATTGAAGCCGCTGAGACGCTAAAAAATGACGACTATCTCGCTGCGGAAGTTCCTTTGGAAGGAAGAAAAACCCAACCCTTCGTTGCTCGCGTCCCCACCGAGATCGACCGCCAGCGTGTGCGATTTGAAACAGGGAATGCTATCGACCTCCGAAGCGACCTTGGCAACTTCGATGTCGTCCTCGCGGCCAATCTCCTTTGCCGACTTCCCGCTCCAGTCGCCTTCATCGAAAGGCTAGCTGAGCTTGTCGCACCGGGTGGACAACTCCTCTTGGCGTCTCCATTTTCCTGGCTCGAGGCATACACGCCTCCCTTCCTCTGGCTCGGGGGTCAGCAAGATGGTCCGTCTTCCACTGATGTCCTCAAAGAAAAACTCTCCACGCACTTTCGATTCGAGCACGAAATCAACCTACCCTTTCTCATTCGTGAACATTCCCGAAAATTCCAATACGGCATCTCCCTCGGCACACGCTGGCGCCGACTCTGAGTGGGAATCCCGCTACCGCGCGGGCGACACACCTTGGGACAAAGGACTCCCCCACCCCGCACTCGTCACTTGGCTTGCGGCATCCGAAATGGTTGGCCGCATCCTCGTCCCAGGTTGCGGCAGCGGACATGATGTTCGCGCGATCGCCGAGATAAAAAAGCGTACGGTGATCGGGATGGATATCGCCCCCTCCGCGATTCGTGCAGCCACGGCATTTATCCCCGTGGGAGATGAAAACTACATTCTTGGCGACTTCCTCACCGGCGATGCCAGTGCTTATGGCCCGTTTGATTGGATTTTTGAGCACACTTGCTTCTGCGCGATACGCCCCGAGCGTCGCGCCGACTATGTCCGCGAAGCTGCTGCTGCACTCAAGACGGGCGGATTTTTGCTCGCCGTTTTTTTTATGGATCCAGAGAATTCGGACCCCAACTCGCCCCCCTTTGCCTCCTCATCCAGCGAACTCGACCAACTCTTCCTCCCCACTTTTCAAAAAATCGATTTCAAAAATGGCATCGACACTTATGCCGGACGTGAAAATCGCGAGCACCTCGTCCTTTTCCAAAAACGATAAAAATGCATGTCTGGGAGTGTGGGGGCACACGGATTCGAACCGTGAACCAAGCAGTTATGAGCCGCCTGCTCTGACCGTTGAGCTATGCCCCCTTAAAATGACGATTGGCTATTTTGAAGAAAAACAAAACAAATGCCACTCGCTTTTGATTCTCTAATTATTGCCGCTTTTCCCTTGGAAGCAAGCTCAGACGGAGAACTGCTGCAGCCTCCACTCCGCCGCCCTAGGCCGCAATGTTTCAATAATTGAAACATTGCGACGATCGCGTTCGATTTGATGCGTCCGCCTTTTTCTATCGAGCGGGAACCCAAAGTTTGAGTGGGGTCCTTCCAACGCTTGGGAGCGAGATTTGCACATCACCGCCAGTTGCACGGGCCTCGCGACTCGCATAGCCGAGCAATTCCCGAACCGCTCCTGGACTGCTGTACTGGTAATGAACAACCCGATTTTGATAGAGGGCGTATTGCCAATGGGTAGTTGGCAACGGATTGGGATACGGTGCCGTGGGACATAGTTCATAGGGATCGGTCGTTGCAAACTTCCGACCTGTGCGGGTGTCTTCCATGACAAAAACTGGCACTGTTCCGGGAATAGGCTGCGCATACAGATACAAATCGGGGCTACCCGATCCACTGCTGGCGGGAGTGCCCCCCGTTGTCCATACCGGAGTGAGCACAGAGGCATCCGTCTCCGGAATCCACAATCCCGCATACGAGGACAAGTTGGATGCCTTGATTCTTGTTTCCCCAAACTGCCCAACTACTAAGTGCCAGCGGCAAGCAATGGACTGCCCAGCCTGAAGTTGGATATTATTCTGAATAGAACACACATCATAATCACGAACCGAATCGCCCCCTGCACCATAGGTCAAAAGACTTTGGCCCGTGTACAAAATTGGAAGCAGATCCTTTACTGGGTCTTTTCCAAAAACGATCGCTAACGCATTGGCGCTTTCTTGGGTGGAGTTGCGAACCCAGGCCTGCCAACCCCCAGTTTCATTGAGATAGATGGGGCTTGCGGTGCCGTACCCCGCACTCGATCCCTTTCTCCAACCCCCATTGGTTGAGGATAATATGGTTTCAGGGAAGGAGGAATGTCGCGCTCCGCCCCATGGCGTATTGATAAACGTGAGGTCCTGGTCTCCGAAATTGGTAACGAAATTCGTCACCTCTATGCTGCCATCACCGAGATCGCGGTAGGATGCATAGGTCAACATTCCCGATTTCCACACATTCGGACTGCGCGCCATTTGCGACCAACTAACAACTGAAAGCGTTCTCGTCGCGGGATCCCAGCGATTTTTTAGCATTGGCGAGTAAAACGGTTCCGTCGCAGAGCCGACCAGACTATTACCAGCCAGACCGCCTCTATAAATTCCAGACTGGTGGATAAAAAACATGATCGGGAATCCGAGAGGGCGATTCCGCCCTATTTTTTGGAATTCCTGAATGGGATTAACTAAACTCAAATTCGTAGCCACAAACTGCCATGCCTCATCCACCCAAGGAGCGTCCGCCCTTTGGGGTGGAACAGCCTCGCCGAATGATCCCCGCAGAGAGTAGACTTGGCCACCCTTTCCGATTCCGAGACGCCAACCGCTAGAGCTGTTCATAGAAGCAAAGAAGACTTTCTCCTCAGAAACCCCTGCGTTCCATGTTGAACCACAAGGACTGTAATCAAAAGAGCAAGTGGCATTACCTGGGGATTGGGCCGCTCCACCGGTCGGGATGACTGAAAGAACATCGCTCACAGTGAAATTCGCATTTGCATTTTTGACTTCCAAGACCACATCCACATCGTCAACCCCTCCCTTGAAATCTTTCACTTCAAGAACAAATGCGAATGAACCTGCATTTTTTGGAGTGCCAGATAATTGAGCGGTCGAACGATTAAATTCCATGCCGGGGGGCAGAAACCCATCGATCACAGTCCACAGTACATTGCCCCCAGATCCACCGGTGGCGGTGAAGGTATGCCCGACATAGGTCTGATTGAGAACCCCTGAAGGAATTACGGTACTCGTTATGACGAGTGGCGGTATCGTGACCTTGAGCGCAAGTGATTTTGTAGCCGATCCTCCCGCGTTGGAAGCGGTAAGAGTGACTGTCGAGTTTCCACCTGCAACTGGAGTTCCACTGATGAGTCCATTGGATGCATTAATCGTTATCCCACTAGGCAACCCAGTAGCACCGTACGTAGTCGGGCTGTTACTTGCTGTGATCTGATAGCTAAATGGAACTCCCACCAATGCGCTCGCACTCGCCGCACTACTGATCACGGGCGGAAGCGGTTTGATGGTGAGCGCAAGTGATTTTGTTGTGTTTCCCGCACCATTACTCGCCGTGAGGAGGATCGTCGCATTACCCGCAGTCGCAGGTTTACCACTAATAACTCCGCTTGACGCATTCACGCTCAGTCCGCTTGGCAGACCTGTTGCAGTGTAGGATCTCGCGAAATTGGAAGCAGCTATCGTGTAACTGAAGGCGCTCCCAACCGATCCCGTCGCAGTCACCGCACTTGTGATGACTGGCAAAGTCGGCGCTACTAAAGTTAGTAAGGATTGATATCCTTTCCCTTTTGAGTTGGTGGCGGTTAGATTTACGCTGTAGGTTTTATCAATCGACGTCGGCGTGCCTGTGATTAACCCTGTGCCCGTATTTAACGTAAGCCCAGTAGGTAACCCTGTCGCAGCGTAGGATGTCGGACTATTGCTCGCTGTGATCTGGTGCGTGAACGCAACTCCCACTTTTGCATTTGCACTTGCTGCACTGTTGATAACGGGCGCTTGCCCGCTTACCTGTCCCTCTGATGTCCCTGCTGACATTGCCAAGACCCCTAATACGCCCAGTAAAATCGGGCGAAACTTGGCTGAAATTTGATATGTTACTGATTGAACTTCGGAATTTTTTTTAGAACTGATTATATGTGTCATTTACGCCTACCCTGGGAGGAGCGTATATGTTGCTTTGGTTGTTTACGGACCCGCAGATTGAGCGAGGGTTGGATCCGGTCCCAGGGAGTTCAAATGAAGTGTCACCAGTATCAACGACTGAAAACTGGCGATCGCAGTTAAGAATGCCTTTTCGCATTCCCGTATTTAAAGATTGAATGCGCACTCTACTTACCCGCGATCGGGCAGAGCGATCCCTATCACAATTCCAACTTGCCTGCGCCTGTGACAGGCAAGGCAAAATCACAAGTCCCATGACCGTGATTGCAGAGTGTGATAAGGAAGCTTTCAACGCAGTGGTGTTATCAAAGAAATCAGGCATTGCAAGATTTATTTTTATTAAAAAAGATAGACGAGATCTTAAACCCGAATCCGGCGTAATTAACCACAACCGACCAAAGGGAGATAGATTGCCGAAGGCAACTCCGAAGGAGGGAACGAAGTGAATCAAAGAACACATAGAGCACAGAGGGTGAATGAATTAGAGCGAATCTAATTGGATCGTTTTGTGTGGTTCGCCGCTTTCGGTAACCGCTCTTGTTAATCCTGTAAATCCTGTCAAAAAAGCTGTTTTCGGGTTAAAAACACCTCACCAACTCAAAAAATACAAAGCCTATGAAGACCTCTTGTTCAACATCCTGAAGGCGTGCCGCAAAGCTCACAGCGAAGGCACCAACTAAGTTTCGCAGCAAACAAAAAAATCCAACACAAACATGAACACACCAAGCAACAATACCGTCCATTGCATCGCCCCCTATCGCCACCCTCAATCCAAATCCGTATGGGTCTTTGATGATCCCCGCCACGGACTTGAACAAGAACCTTTTGTTGGATCGGCCAATCTTCCATTTGATGCAGTCGATGCTCAGTTGAACGCCGGAGGAAAATTAACAGCTTACTTTTCCACTACGCCGCTTCCCAAAAGCAATTTAACGCTGACAGCAGTAGGTAAAAGGGAGGGTGCCAGATCTAACGGATGCACTTACTCCGGTACTGGCTCAGCTGGCAACTACGACGGAGTGCAGGAGATATGGCTCTGCCCTGCCCTTATGCACTACTTCAGCGGAGATGATGCCCCAGAAAAAATCTACGCCAGGATTGAGGCACGGTTTTGATGCTGAAACAAAATCTAGCTCCGAACAAACCCCTGCATCTCCTCAGAAACTCCCATTCCAATCACAAATGAATCTCACCCTTCAAAAAATGCGATGGATCGCGTCAAGTGCTCTCGTCTTCTGCCTCTTGGGCATGGTGCTCTGTCACCTAGGCGAGGTTTCCTTAAATTGGCTGGCGTGGCCACGCGCATTTTTTGAAGCGGCAACAGTGGGAGCATTAGCGGATTGGTTTGCGGTGGTCGCTTTGTTTCGGCATCCGATGGGGATCCCGATTCCGCACACGGCTATTCTACCGAATAACAAAGGGCGCGTCGCCGAGTCGTTGGCGACGTTTTTGGAAGAGGGATTTCTCACCGAAGAACAACTCGGGCCGCGCATTCGAAAGATCGACTTTGCCGGGATTGTTTCGCCTTGGTTGGGAGCGCACGCAGATGCCATCGCCAGTCGCACCTCACAGTTTGCGCCTGTGCTTCTGAACAATATCAAGCCCGACGAGGTCACTGCCATTTTAGCCCAGCGCGCCCGCAATGTGATACTCACCGTGAATGCAGCCCCCATGCTTGCCGAGGGCATGCAAACCCTCACGGAAAATGGTCGAGACCGAGAAATCTTCAGCGGCATCGCCGATTCGTTTCGCGGACTCATTGCCGATAACCGAGAAACAATTCAACGCAAGATCGCGGAAGAAATACCGATCTCATCTGAGTGGCTAACTTCTATTCCGTTTCTTAAAAGCACGGCTGGTTCCGCGCTGGATCATGTCCGAGACCAGATAGCCAGTGCTGTAGCCACTCGCACGATTGAGAAAATCCAAGCCACCATGGACGATGCCTGCACGAACCCAGACCACCCGCTCTGGCACTCCTTCCATGCGCGACTGCATGGATTTATCGCCGACCTCGAAACCTCTCCCGAACTGGCGCACAAGATTCGCAATATGCAGGAGACTTTAGCCAGCAGTGCTCTAGTGGATGATTTTTCACGGCGGGCATGGGATGAGGTCTCGGACTTTGTGCGTCGGGACCTCGCCGCTGCGGATTCGCTCATACGCCAGAAAATCTCTGACGCAATAGGCTCAGCTGCCCGCGAACTGATAGACAATGCGCCCATGCGCGATGACACAAACAAATACATCGCCGCGCAAGTCCTCGCCGCAGTCCTCGGCGCAAAACCTTTCATCCGAGAACTCGTCAGCTCCACGATCCAAGCTTGGGACGCTAAGCAAATGTCCAGCAAACTCGAAGCGACCGTCGGCTCAGATCTCCAATTCATTCGCCTTAATGGAACCTTCGTCGGTGGACTGATCGGCCTCGCTATCCACGCCACATTCCTCCTCATCGGAAAATAAAACCATCCCGGTGGAAATCTATGACTCACTCAATCTCAACGTCGTGGGATTCGAGTTTAATCCAACCCAAAAGCGAAGGGCTATGCATACCATTTCCACTCCCAGATCACCCAACTCACCATCGTCATTAACCTCAAAAAACAAAAAGATCTGAGAAAAAAATACCCATCGCCCAAATCAAAAAGACCGTAGAGAAAATCAACAGAAGAAATAAAGAACCCCGAGGCAAACCCCGAAGCACTTCAACTGCACGCGATAATTCGCGTAAGCAAGATCCCAACCAGAACACGCAAACTTTCTTAAGACTGAAAAAAGAAGGCGATTTATCAA
>RFZT01000069.1 GCA_009920585.1 bacterium | reverse complement strand
GCAAAGGGGACCGCCAATCGTGACTGGTGGCCGAATCAGCTCAACCTTCGAATCCTACATCAGCATTCAACCAAGTCCGATCCGATGGGCAATAGTTTCAATTATGGGGAGGAATTCCAGAGTCTCGATTTCGCGGTATTGAAGAAGGATATCGCTGACCTCATGACCGATTCACAAGATTGGTGGCCGGCGGACTACGGTCACTATGGCCCCTTGTTTGTTCGCATGGCGTGGCATAGTGCTGGGACTTACCGCACCGGTGACGGACGCGGCGGCGGGGGAAATGGCAGCCAGCGCTTCGCTCCACTTAATAGTTGGCCCGACAACGGCAATCTCGACAAGGCTCGTCGCTTGCTCTGGCCGATCAAACAAAAATACGGCCGCAAAATCTCATGGGCCGACTTGATGATTCTCACGGGCAATGTCGCCCTTGAGACGATGGGATTCAAAACCTTCGGATTCGCCGGAGGCCGCGCAGATATCTGGGAACCCGAAGAGGACATCTATTGGGGCGCAGAAAAAAAATGGCTCGATGACCAACGTTACACTGGTGATCGCAATCTCGAGAATCCGCTCGCAGCGGTCCAGATGGGCCTGATTTACGTCAATCCCGAAGGTCCAAATGGCAATCCTGATCCTCTTGCTGCTGCACGCGATATTCGCGAAACCTTCGCTCGCATGGCGATGAACGACGAGGAGACCGTGGCCCTCATCGCGGGTGGGCATACCTTCGGCAAATGCCACGGAGCGGGTGATGCCAAAAACGTGGGGCCCGAACCCGAAGCGGCCCCGATCGAAGAGCAGGGATTCGGATGGAAAAACAGCTTCCGCTCCGGCAAAGGTGCGGATGCGATCACCAGCGGACTTGAAGTCACCTGGTCACAAACGCCCACCAAGTGGAGCAACTTGTATTTTGAAAACTTGTTCGGCCATGAATGGGAGCTAACGAAAAGCCCCGCAGGCGCGAATCAATGGACGGCGAAGGATGCTGCTGCGACCATTCCCGATGCTCACGACCCAACGAAGAAATTGGTCCCGACCATGCTTACCACTGACCTCTCGCTCCGCTTCGATCCGGCCTACGAAAAGATTTCCCGTCGTTTCCTCGAAAATCCTGATCAGTTTGCGGATGCTTTTGCACGCGCGTGGTTCAAGCTCACTCACCGCGACATGGGTCCCCGCTCCCGCCACCTTGGTCCAGAAATCCCGACCGAAGCCCTCATCTGGCAGGACCCCATCCCCGCCATCAATCACCCGCTCATCGATCAGGCGGACGTGAGTTCGCTCAAGAAACAAGTCCTCGCTTCCGGCCTCACCGTTTCCGAACTCGTGAGCGCGGCTTGGGCATCGGCCTCCACATTTCGCGGATCCGACAAGCGTGGCGGCGCAAATGGCGCCCGCATCCGCCTTGCCCCACAAAAGGATTGGGAGGTCAATCAACCCGATCAACTGGCCAAGGTGCTCACCGCATTAGAGGGTATTCAATCTGACTTCAACAGCGCCCAAACCGGCGGTAAAAAAGTTTCCCTAGCTGATCTCATCGTTCTGGCAGGCTGCGCAGGCGTCGAACTCGCCGCAAAAAATGCAGGCCACGAAGTCACTGTTTCGTTCACGCCAGGGCGCATGGATGCTTCCCAATCCGAAACGGATGTAGAATCATTCGCTGTTCTGGAGCCCGTCGCAGACGGATTCCGCAACTATCAGAAGTCGAGATTCACAATCTCCGCCGAGGAACTCCTACTCGATCGAGCCCAACTCCTCACGCTCACCGCGCCGGAGATGACTGTGCTAGTTGGCGGCCTGCGTTCACTGAACGCAAACTTTGAGAAGTCCCAACACGGTGTTTTCACGAAACGCGCAGGAGTTCTCACCAACGACTTTTTCATCAACCTTCTTGATATGAGGACCGAGTGGAAACCTGTCTCGAAAGACGCCGATGTGTTCGAGGGTCGCGACCGCAAAACCGGGGATCTCAAGTGGAATGGAACCCGCGTTGATCTCGTTTTTGGATCTAACTCTCAACTTCGAGCTCTTGCTGAAGTCTACGGCACCTCCGATTCGGAGACTAAGTTTGTTCACGATTTTGTTGCAGCTTGGACCAAGGTGATGAACTTGGACCGCTTCGATCTCAAGTAACACAAAGAGGCCCCGCATCTTTTTGAATCTCCGCTTGCCCCTGCCTGTGGTTGCGCTGGGGCAGGCGATTAGTCCTGATGGAACATCTCGGCGATCAACTCGGCGTAATGCTCCGTGATGACGTGTCGCTTGAGCTTGAAAGTATTCGTCATCTCATCGCCGACATCGAAGGTTTTTGGTAGCAGTCGGAAGCTGGTGATTCGCTCAAAGGATTTGAAGCCTGAACTGTGGTTGATGAGATTGCGGATATCGTCTTCGACTAATTGCCGAACCTTTTCGACACTGGCGATCTCGGCCAGGGATTTTGCGTCAATGCCAGCGGTTCGCAGATGCTCCAGCGAAGGCACAATGAGCACCCCGAGAGCTTTTTGATCCTGTCCAACCACCATGCACTGGTCGATGAAGGGAGACTCCAACAAGCGGGCTTCGATGGGGAGAGGTTCGATATTTTCTCCATTCAAAAGCACGATCGTATCCTTCGAGCGGCCGAGGATTTTCAAGCAATCATTATAAGTCACCATGCCGATATCGCCCGTATTCATCCAACCATCACGGAGCACACGCTCGGTTGCATCAGGGTTTTTATAATATCCGCTCATGACTTGCGGTCCCTTGACATGGATCTCTCCACGGAGTCCCCTTCCCCCTCCACGATGGGCCGTATCAGGATAAAGTATCGCTCCGGTGTGGAGATCGACGATGCGAAGTTCCGTATGAGGGTAGAGGGCACCGACGGTTCCAATAACAAGGTTATCCCATGTGCGAACGGCGAGCACGGGCGAAGTCTCGGTCATCCCATAACCTTCCAGCACAGGGATGCCGATGAAGTTGAAGAATTCGTCCACATGAGGTTGTAAGGCCCCGCCGCCGGATATCGTGCCACGGAATTCTCCACCCACGATGGCTCTGAGCTTTTTGAGAACCAAACGATCTAGGAGGACGGCGGGCAGGAGGGATATAGTCCAAGCGGCGGCATACTTAATCGCAAGGGCTAGCGAGGCAAATGCACTGCGGCCATGAAGGTCCAACTGCTGACCGAGAAAGAAGCGTTCTGCACGCTTCACATTGCGCGTGGTGCGGTAGGCGAGATGGAATAGCGTTTGGCGGAGCGGCGGAGCGGATTTTACGCTACCCAGGATTTTAAGATAAAGATTCTCCCAGAGTCGCGGCGCTGAAGCCATCACCGTTGGGCGGACAGATTTCAAATCCTCCCCGAGCGCGCGCAGGCTCGTGTAATGTGTCGAGACGCCACGGGAAATACAAAGCATCTCAAAGACACGCTCATAGCTATGCCAGATAGGAAGAATCGAAAGTGCACGATCTCCTGGACGCAAAGCGATGGGGAGATTCTCGATCTGAGAACACATGTTCGCATGTGTGAGCTGAACTCCTTTCGGGGTCCCCGTCGTGCCAGAGGTGTAAATGATAGTGAAAAGATCGGAGGGCTTCACTGCGCGCATGCGATCGGAAGCGGAATGGTCACCAGAAGCACGAAGGCGGGCGCCCTCGACCAGAAGATCATCGAGCAAACGCACCCCATCTTCGACAGGCTCCCCATCAGCGACCATGAGAATGATGTGGCGAACGTGTGAGAGTTGAGGGCGAAGGGCAAGAAGGCGACGTAGAAGCGCCCTATTCTCAACAAAGACAACCTTGGAGTCCGAGTGGGTGAGTATGTAAATCAATTCCGGATCGGTGACATCAGATCCACGCGGCACATCGGCGGCGCCAGCCAAAAGAATCCCATAGTCGCTGAGGATCCACTCAAGACGGTTATCCGCAATGAGGCCGACATGCTCTCTCGCCTCAATGCCGAGCGCAATGAGAGCCGTCGCCAAGTCTAGGCCACTCTCGAAAATGCCTTGGAATGTCACATGGCCATTCGCTCTCCCTCTATCCTTTCGGTAAAAAGCCGGCATACCGTCATAGCGTCGCGCGGCGTTGGAATAAACCTCAGCGAGAGTGGAACCGAATTGGGCAGATGCAGACATAGAACAGATTGGCTGATTTTTATGTGACCTCTTTCAAGCGCGTGCGCAAAATTTAAATTATGATGCAGGGGAAGAAAACCTCAGGAGGCAGGCTGCATGAGAAGCTTTCGGATCCACGATTCATAACTCCCACGGACATTGATCGCACGAACAACACCCGCTTGGTCTAGGAGGAGGACAGTTGGGAGAGAATTGATGCCACATTGTCGAGCGAGGGGTCCGTCCCACCCCAATCCGTCGCAGGACGTCGCCCACTGGGACATACCCATATCCTTCAATCGCTCCATTGGGAGTGCGGGATCTTTGTCGAGGCTGACAGTGATAATCGAAAATCGATCGACAGGCAAATTAGCCAAAGCGAGTTGAAAGTTTTGCATCCAGAGGAGACTCGGGGCGGAATCGGCTGCCCAGAAAATGAGAAAAACAATCCGGCCCTCCTGATTAGCTAGGTCGATAGAGCGACCTTGAATCGTATTGAGGCGCAAAGGCAGAGGCTTACCAAGTAGGGCTATACGCTTGAGGTCATCAGCGATGCGGCGTTTAAGAGCTTCATCTGGAGACGAAGCCAATGCGGCGTCGAGCAACTCGCGCTTGAGGTCGGGAGCATTGTCGCAAATGGTCGCCACCTCGACTAGCAACCGCGGGGTACGGCGATCGTTCGGATAGCGGGATTGGAAATTGCGGGCGGCGGTCACGATATCGCGACGGGACTCGTTTTCGCGACTATCGAGACATTGCATGTACAGCGAGACTCGACGAAACCCAGCATCGGCGCGTTTATCCAGTGGTGCGGACTTATCTTTTTCGAGCGTCTGTAACATTCGCATGGCGTCATCCACCAATGACTGTTTTTTTTCCATTTTTCCTGTCGCCGCAAGAATGGATGCGAGGCGCAGTCGAGCGTCGAAACCTCTCGAATCAGCAGGATTTTTTTTTAGAAAATCCTCAATGAGCGCTTGATGTTTTGCAAAATGAGCTTTTCCTAAAGTCCTCGCCTCAGCAGTGCTGGCCGGCTTCTTAGTGGGACCGGCATCCATCGCCAGAATGGCGTTCCAATCGTCATCCGGAGTCGCTAGCAGAGGTGTAATGAGAGAAAAAAACAGAAAAAAAGCGATTTTCATTCAGGAAAGGATAGTTGAGTAAAAATAGCACGGTGATCGCTAGCGCGAGCCCATTCGGGAGAAGAATTGATGCCACACCGGCCCATATTGATCTTGGGCCAGAGAGACTGATTCGCAAGAAGGTAATCGAATCTGGAGTAAATATCGGCCTCCGCCCAATAGTGAGTCCACGTAAAACCCCACCGATCCTTAAGGCGGATGTCGCGGAGCGCCATCGGTGACTTCGGCGGACCGAGGATTTCCTGAACTGGGAATTCATTTTTGGAATCATTAAGGTCGCCAAAGACGAGCAAGTCCGCATCGGGCGCTTCTTTTAAAATGGAATCGAGATGCGCACGAACAGCGATGGACTCCCTCGCGCGGAATTTGGCTTCATCATACTCAGGAACTAAACGCTGAGACTTGAGGTGGAGACCGACCAACCGCAGCGTGGATGTGGGAGTAATCTGAAGGGTCACGTCCAAAATGCCACGGCACATTTGGAAGAAACGCCCATTGAGCTCTACCGGAATGCGGGAACGCGAAATGCGAGTGATGATGGGAAAACGACTCAGCAGGGCGATATGTCGGGATTCATCCGCTCCCTGGACCCATTCTGCATAGGGATATTCGAGCCCCACAGAGGCAAGTCGTGACTGGAATTCGGCAAGGACTTTCTCATCCCCCATTTCCACAACACCCAAAATATCAGGCTTAATTTCACTCAGCACATCCAGAGCGGCATGAATCTCTTTTTCTGGCTTGGGTTGATCTGGCAACATCTTGCCTCCCACCTGACGCGCCATGGGGAGATAATTCTTAAGATTGTAAGAAGCAATAACAACTTCCTTCGCTGGCAAGATGGCCAGCGACGCTAAAGAGAGTGCAAGGACAATCGTCCAAGAGGGGATTTTCAAATCGGCTCAGGCCGGATTGTGGGGTTGCTTTTCAACAACCTCTTTATTTTCGACTGGGGAGGCTGGGTTCGAGACACCCTGATCGAATTCCTCACGAGCTTTTTTAAACTCTCCAATGCTTTGCCCGATACCACGCGCTAACGCAGGCAACTTTTTCGCACCGAAAAGAAGCACACAAATGATAAATATAAAAATCATTTCAGGCCAACCGGGCATCGCCATAGCAAGGAGTGGAGTGGACATATATGATTAGATAACCCACACCCCACGTATTAGCAAACATTTCCACTGGTTGAGTAACAACTGGGGCACAGTTCAGACGTGGAAGGATTCTATTTTATCCACAACTGCATCGATAGTTTGAGCCGGAGTTATTTGCGCAGCGTGATGTCGCGATCGATTGGTGAAGGATGAATCAGTTAATATCGCATTCAGTTTCGCGGACATCGAATCTGAATTAATGGAATGCCTCGATAGGATTTCCGCAACGCCCAAGCGCTTCATTCGAAAAGCATTGTCTGGCTGATCAAAGGAGAAAGGGATGATCACTGATGGAATTCCGGCACGGAGGGCTTCCGCACACGTACCGATGCCCCCGGCGTGGACTACCGCTGCGGATCGGGGAAGGATTTCCTTAAGACGCGCGTATTTCACAGCTAGAACATTCGGATTCGATTTATCGAGCAAAGGAACTTCGCTCCCGGTGAGTAACACAGCACGTCGATTGAGACAGAGTGCCGCTTCACAAGCCGCGTGATAAAATGCAGGCTCAAAATGAGCCACGATGGAACCCAACGTAAAAACCACTGGAGGTTCTCCAGAAGAAAGGAAGTCCGCCACAATGCGGTCCGCAAGCTGCGGAGGTTGCTCAAAAAAAGGAAAACCTGCCTGAAGAGTTTTCACCGGCCAATCGGGTTGGGACTTGGCGAAAAAGGAGGGGAACATGGCTAGCGTACCGTAGGGAGAATGCTTGGCGTCAAAGATGGGATTCGTGCCAGGTGGAAGCCCGAGGCTGCGGCGAAATGCAAAATACGGCTTCGCCCACATGCGTCCTTGAATGCGACCTGCGATGTAGGCGAGTTGGTGGATCCATTTTCCGAGGTGTCGGAGAGGATGCAAGAATGGCGCTGGCGCGAGCACACAGGGGTCGCTTGCCGAGAGAAACGAGGTCGGCGCGAGAACGACATTCAACCAAGGAATTCCGATCTCGGCAGCCACGATCGGAGCGGTGTAGAGAAGCTCCCCCACGACAAGCAGATCAGCGCCTTTTGCTACCGAGCGGAGGTCTGCGTGCGTATCCGCAAGTTCCGCAAAAGCGACCTCGCGCAGCAATCGCTCTGGCCCCCGCCGCATATCGAAATAATAAGCCAAGCGAGCGGGATCCCACGGAATCGCTGGTCTCAGGGGATAAAATTCCACCCCCGCACACCGAACATTATCCTCGTAGTTTGGCGATGCCGCAACGGCGACATCATGCCCCCTCCCCTGCGCGGCTACGGCCATCGCAAGAAGGGGGTGCAAATCCCCGAGCGAACCGAATGAGGCAAAGGCAATACGCATCACCCAAACGCTATCAGTGGAATCAGCAAAAACGAGACCTGATCCTCGGCGAAAACCATATTCGTATTTGAAGATCACGAAAATCGCATACGATGCAGAGAAACCGAACTCGTATTTTCATGACTATGCCGAATAAACTTGCCCACTTGCTATCACCTCTTGATCTACATGGCCTCTCCTTGCCCAACCGAGTGGTGATGGCCCCGCTCACTCGAGCGCGGGCGGGAGTGACCCGGGTGCCGAATGATTTGATGCAGGAATACTACATCCAACGCGCCTCTGCCGGATTGATCATTTCCGAGGCGGTGACAATTTCCGAGCAGGGATTCGGTTGGGTCGATTCGCCTGGCATCTACAACGAGGCCCAAGTCGAAGGATGGAAAAAAATCACCACCGCACTTCACGAAAAAGGAACACCCATTTTCATGCAGCTCTGGCATTGCGGTCGAGCTTCGCATAGCAGCTTCCACGCTGGCAAACCGCCCGTATCGGCATCAGCGATCAAACTCAATGGTGACACGATCCACTCGCCTGCGGGCAAGCAACCTTATGAAACACCAAGAGCCCTCGAAACGCACGAGGTCGCCGCTGTCGTGCAGGATTATCTGCGCGCTGCCGAACGGGCGAAGGCGGCGGGTTTCGACGGGATTGAAATCCATGCCGCGAACGGCTACCTGATCGACCAATTCCTCCAATCGAAAACCAACCATCGCACAGACGTCTATGGCGGCAGTCTGGAAAATCGGTTCCGCTTTCTGAAAGAAATCGTCGAGGCCATTCTCACCGTTTGGCCCGCCGACCGCGTCGGCGTCCGCCTCTCGCCAAACGGCGTTTTCAATGACATGGGTTCGCCAGATTTCCGTGAAATATTCACCGATGCCGGCAAGAGACTCAATGCCTTCGGTCTCGCCTACCTCCATGTGGTGGATGGGTTGGCATTTGGTTTTCATGAATTGGGTGCCCCCATGCAACTCCCCGAGTTCCGTGCGGTCTTTTCTGGCACCTTGATGGGAAACTGCGGCTACACTGCCGAAGCAGCAGAATCCGCAATAGCCTCAGGAAATGCTGATCTCATTGCTTTCGGGAGACCATTTTTGAGCAATCCCGACCTCGTTGAGCGCTTCGCAAACGGTTGGGAGTTGAATCCTCCAGCGGAAATGCAGGTCTGGTCTTCCCCTAGCGCAGAGGGCTACACCGACTTCCCCTTCCACACTCAGAGTTAGTAGAACCAAAGGCTACGCAGAACGTGGCTCGGACTTTCGCAGAACGATGTCCGCGCCATTGATCTCGATGAGTCTCTGCCGATACAGATTGCCGATCGCTTGTTTGAAGGCCTTTTTGCTTGTTTGAAAAGCGGCTCGGATATCCTCCGGCGAACTACCTTCATGCACTAGCAATTTGCCATCCTGGGATCGTAGCGCTGTCAGGATGCGGTCGGCGAGTGGCGCGATGCGTTGGTAACCCTCGGGGTCGAGCCCCAAATCGAGCTTCCCGTCAGGACGAACATTGCGGACATATCCTTTGCATTTATCGCCGACTTTGAGCGGAGATCCCAACTCGCTCCGAAAGAGGAGTCCGACATGGGTATTGTCCACGATCGCATTATATCCGAGTGGTGACTCACCGGCGATGAGCAGCGAGACTGGCGCTCCCTCGCTGTAGTTCGGAGGAGTCGCGCTGAGATGATCCCTCCAACGCGTTGTGGCAATAATGCGCTGCGAGACTTCATCAATAAAGACAAAGACCACAACAATGTCGCCCTTGTGAATACGACGCTCCTGCTCACGCATGGGCAGGAGGAGATCTTTATTCAGCCCCCAATCAAGGAATGCGCCGATCGTCGGGTGAATTTGTTTCACTCTCAGCGCCGCGAAATCGCCCACGCAGGCGAGCGGGTCGTGGGTGGTGGCCACAAGACGATCCTCCGAATCGCGATAGAGAAAAACCTGCAACTCATCATCAGGTCCAGCACCCGGAGGAATCGAGTCTCCAGGCAAAAGAATTTCCCCAAGATCGCCCCCGTCAAGATAGAGACCCGGAGGGGCATCTTTTAAAACGGTGAGAATGTTGATTTTTCCTAGAAGAGCCATGTCCGTTCTATTCAACCATGGAAAGATCGCCGTGCCCATGAGGGAATTCCGCCAGACGTCTCCGCTGAAATTGGAGAGGCAGTCGGAACCTCGATGGGCGGACTAGAAATCGACGCATCATCAGGTGTTGCGCTCGGTGTCGCGCTTGGTGTCGCGCTTGGTGTCGCGCTTGGTGTCGCGCTTGGTGTTG
>RFZT01000068.1 GCA_009920585.1 bacterium | reverse complement strand
GAGATCGCCTCTCAGGAGGGACTGAAAATCACGGCCATCGCGGAGACACATATCCACGCAAAGCCACTGAGTTTGCGCTCGCCCATTTGCGAGATACAAAAAATATCGCCCACACACGATTGCTGCCACGCATCGCCGAAATAGATGCGAAAACTCCGCTTCTAGTTTCCTGTGGGACAGGCATGCGTGCGACGGGAGCCTCGGCCTTCCTTGCCAGAAAAGGAATGGACGTCATTTGCGTGAACGACAAGTTTGAGAACGCTCCGCAGAGTCTTTTGGCTCGCTAAAAAGGTTTTCAAGATTTGCAGGAACTGCAGGGAAAACTCCCAAAGGATTCATTCGACAGAATAAACAAAATTACAGAATTGGAGGAAGCAAGATCAGCGTTCGTAGGAAACCTCTTTTGCTGCGCAAGTCTTACCCACCAAGACGGACGTAGTTTATTAAAGAACGTCTCCCTCGATTGGCTTCACACTTTTGCTGTCAGAAACAGACCCCGACTGAACCACGGGGGCATTAACAACCGCAGTGGGTTCCTGATACAGCGGCTTGAATCGTCGCTCCCGTAGTAGACGCGTATACGGCCCATCCACCTTTTGCTCAGAGTAGAGATCCCTCCGATTTTGGAGAGTCGTGCAGGAACAAAGGCATAGGGCCACAAAGGCCAGCGGAAGGAGGGCTCTTTTCACACACGCATCTAGCACTGCCACCTACAGCACTGTCAAGTTTGCGGATATTGTGATTTGCTCGTTTGCTGACATCTTTTTGTCTGCGCTATCTCAGTCGCATCAACATGGAACTCACAGAAAAACTTCTCGTCTCTCTCGGTGGCTGGTCTGTTTTGAAACAGGCCCGCGCCATCCACTCGATAGGACAAGTCTCAGAAGCTTCCTACGCCCCCCCGCTTCTCAAAGGCAAGATCGCCTCTGATGGAAAATCCCTTCTAGCGGGACTGAAGTTGAGCAACCCAGTGGATATCGAGAATCTGTGCAGTTGCCGCGACTCCCGTCAACGCGGCCTCATCTGCGCCCACTCCATTGCTATCGCCTTGGAGGTAATGTCACCCCACAAGTCGAAGAGCGTATCGATCCCCTCCTCGTCCATCCGAAGCGTGTCGGCAGTGCGCCTACAGACTTCGCTAGAGATGCCCATAGTGGATATGCGTATCGAGGGATCGCTTCGTCATTTGGAAGCCACGATTGGTTTTCAATACTCCTCGCTCGGCATCCAGAATCCGGCTGCGGAAGCTGGAACTCTCATGGAACTCGCCCGACTTGGCTTTGAAGATGCGGAAGGGAAAGCCGTCCTGCGAGGCGAGGATGCCGTCATTCGCTTTTATGCAACCGCCCTACCCTCGCTGAAGGCCAAGTGGAAGATCACCGAGGGCGACCGTTTTAAGCATGTCACCACAGACTTAGTCCGCATCGAACCCCACTTTGCTATCCGAGAGAAAAGCGAGGGGTGGCTCGACTTCCATGTTCATTTCACGGCAGGCAATGAGGCCGTCCTTTCCGTCCAAGACCTCCAGCGCTTGCTTCGAAGCGGAAATCCCCGTCTTCGTCTTGCCGATGGACGCACCGCTGTTCCCGACTCCCATCTCGCCGATGACCTTGAAGAAGTCCTCCGTGACTGCAATCCCGATCAAGAGCGAGGCGTCTTCCGTATTCGCCAAAGCCAACGGGGGTATATCGAGTCGAGCATCGCAGCTTGGAAGGGCGCTAGCGATCTAAGTCCCTCCCCTCGCCTTCTACCCAACGCCCTAGGCCCACTGCGCGAGAGATTGCGTCCGTATCAGATCGATGGCGCTCTTTGGCTTCTTGAGCTCGCTCAATCCGGCCACGGGGGTCTTCTCGCTGATGACATGGGCCTAGGAAAAACCGTTCAGAGCCTTGCCATGATGGAGTCCCTCCCCGGTCCCCACTTAGTCGTCTGTCCCTCATCCCTTGTGTGGAACTGGAAGCGAGAAGCCGGCTTTTTTGTTCCTGACCTACGCGCACTCGCGCTAGACGGCCCTGAACGCGAGGCCCGATTTGAGGAAATCCCAAATTCGAGCATTGTCATCACGAGCTACGCCCTCCTTCGCCGCGACATCGAGAAATACAAAGCCCACCATTTTTCGACCGTATTTCTGGACGAGGCCCAACACATCAAAAATCCGGACAGCCAAAATGCGAAAGCGGCCAGTGCACTCAAGTCCGGAGCGCGCTTTATTCTGACAGGTACGCCGTTGGAGAACTCCATCCGCGACTTGTGGTCGCTCTTTGATTTTCTCATTCCCGGATACCTCGGATCTCGCAAAGACTTTCAAGATCGCTACGAGAAACCCCTCGCCGAAGGAGCCCGGGGAAGCGTGTGGCCGCGCCTTTTACGTCGAGTGAAACCCCGCATGCTGCGTCGCAACAAAAAAGACATCCTCACCGAACTCCCTGATAAAATCGAACAACTCGTCGAAGTCGAGTTGACCCCTGACCAAAAAGCCATTTACACCCAACTCCAGATCGCCGCGAGAGCTGAGGTTGACGCCCTCAAGAATTCCGGCGGTGCTGTTCGAATGCGCGTTCTCACCGCCCTGCTGCGCCTTCGCCAAGCGAGTTGCGACCTTCGCCTGCTTGGAGGTAAATCCCCAACCCCATCAGCGAAGCTGGAGGCCCTTCTGGAACTCGTTCGTGAGGCATCGGACGGCGGACACCGCACCCTCGTATTCAGTCAATTCACCGGCATGCTCGACCTCATCGCTCCCGCCCTCGACGAAGATGGTATCACTTGGTGCCGCCTCGACGGTTCCACACGCGACCGATCCGCCGTCGTCGAGCGATTCCAGTCGGATTCGAGCATCGCCGTTTTTCTAATCAGTCTCAAAGCCGGCGGCACCGGACTCAACCTGACCGCCGCCGACACCGTCATCCACTTTGACCCATGGTGGAATCCCGCCGTCGAAGCGCAAGCGACCGACCGCGCTCACCGCATCGGGCAAAAAAATGTCGTTACTTCCATTAAGCTTATTGCCCGTGATACCGTCGAGCAGAGGGTCTTGGAAATGCAGGCCAAAAAACAAGCCCTCATTACAGACCTACTCAACCCCGACCAATCCACCCTCCCACTCAACGAATCGGACCTCCTCGAATTGATCGGATAAAGGCTGGAAATGTAAATTATAGCACTTTAAATGATACTATAGCCACATGAGGCAAACCAATTGAGGGCATTGGATGCGGTAACATGGGAGAGCGCTGTGGCGATGACGGGGTTGTTTGATCTTGCTCCACATCTTTTCAATAGGATTTAGGTCCGGAGAGTAGGGAGGCCGAAACCAAACGCAGGCTCCGGACTCTTCGATGAGGGCAAGAGTCTCTTCGTTCTTGTGTGGGGTGAGATTGTCCATGACAACGATGTCGCCTACACGAAGGGTCGGGATCAGCACTTCGCTAACGTAAGCACGGAAGACTGCAAACACCCGCAGCGGCTCATCCTAAACCCGAATTCAGCAGATTTAACCACAACCGACCAAAGGGAGATAGATTGCCGAAGGCAACTCCGGAGGAGTGAACACAGTGAATCAAAGAGCACGGAGAATGAGTTGTTTGCAATTTCATAAGGATCCAACGTTTTGTGCAACATCAGAAACCCTTAAGGAATTCCTGTGAATCCTTTTAATTGATTCACTACGCTCTCCCTTTGGGCTGCATTTGACAGTCGTTCTCCGCTGCGCTTCGGTTGCCCATCCTGGGCTACACATTTGTCTCACCCTTAGATCAGTGCGCTATCGCGCGGGTGTTCTCCGCTGCGCTTCGGTTGCCCATCCTGGGCTACACTGTAGTCTTTCCCTTTCGTTATGCGCTATCGCGCGGGTGTTCTCCGCTGCGCTTCGGTTGCCCATCCTGTCTAAAAATCCGTTTTCGGGCTAAAAGCGCTTTAAAGCATTTTCTTGGTTTTGCGAATTCTCGGCGAACTCAAAAATCTCGGAATCTCGCGAGCTTCGAGATCTCATTGACTGCGAAGAAATCCGCTTCGCGGATTGATGGCGGAGGGGGTGGGATTGATTTCGGCCTTCGGCAGTCTGTGTCGCTTCGCGACGCTCTAACTTCGTGTTGTTGACTCGCCCCATCCCTGGTGTCTCGGCCCTTTGGGCTCAACCTTCAGTTGATCTACCGCGCGACCGCCCACTCGCTTGGTTCATCATCCCACAACTAATGGCGGAGGGGGTGGGATTGATTTCGGCCTGCGGCCTCCACCCCTCCGGGGCTGCCTTCGGCAGTCTGTGTCGCTTCGCGACGCTCTAACTTCGTTCTCATCCCACAACTAATGGCGGAGGGGGTGGGATTCGAACCCACGGAGCCTTTCAGCTCTCCAGTTTTCAAGACTGGCGCAATAGACCACTCTACCACCCCTCCAAATATTTATTAAAAAAGAACTTAAATGTTTATGACGCACTGCGGCCCCGCAACCTGTTGCCAGTCTTCTGCCAATTAAGCTATTTCATTATATGAACAAAGATAAAAGCTATACTCTCAAGCGGAATAAAAGTCACAAGCTGGAAGCTGTCAAAGAAACCTACCGTGGGAAAGCCCAGTGGAAGATAAAAGGACTATATATAGGTGAAAACCGAGTCCGCAAGTTTTTCGTTACATAGCAACATGCCCTAGAATTTATTGCTGGCGAAGATGCGAAAATTCGGGATCTTGGCGAATGCGCTAGAAACTTGGATGCTTCCATTCTTCTAGCCCGAGGATACTGGGGATGCTAGACTGTTCCTCTTTTTCACACATGGCACGTCCCAAACTCATCATCGCCTCGAGCGAAGCCAATGCCGACATGCTTTACGCATCAAGTTTTCGCGCTCCAGATGCTTTTTCGTTTTTAGAGGTAAAAGGGAAAACCCATCTCCTCCTGAGTGATCTCGAGGTCGATCGAGGTCGCGCGGAAGCCAAAGTCGATGTAGTCGATGCGTATTCCAATTTTGAAAAGATCGCGTCGAGCACGTCTTCAAAACGTCCCGCGTTCGCCAAAGTCGTGATGACTTGGCTCATTGCCAAAAAAGTCACCAAAGTCGAAGTGCCATCCGACTTTCCGCTCGGCCTGGCGAAGGAACTCAAGGCCCTCGGGCTTGCCCTTAAGCCATCCAAGGGAGCCTTCTTACCGGAGAGGGAAATCAAATCCCTCGCAGAAATCGAAGCGATGGAAGCCGCCACGCGGATCGCCGAGGCGGGCATGAGTCGCGGCCTAGAAGTTCTGCGTGGATCCAAAATTCAAAAGGTACTCCGATTGGAAATGGAGACCGCTGTTCTCCAAGCGGGCGGCGTAGCCCGTGGAGACACGATCGTTGCCTGTGGGGAACACGCCTGCGATCCCCATGCACGTGGAACGGGTCCCCTCTTTGCGAATCAGTTGATCATTCTCGACATCTTTCCGCGCGATGCCCGGAGCGGATACCACGGCGACCTCACGCGAACCATTGTTCGCGGAAACGCCAGCGATGCCCAGCGCCACATGTGGGAGACCTGTCTCACGGGTCAGAAGATGGCCATTAAGGCCATGAAACCCGGCGTGGAGGGCGGTCCCGTCCATGAAAAGCTAAAACAATTTTTTGCCGCATCCGGATACCCCACCAAGATTGACAATGGTCGTTGGCAGGGGTTTTTCCACGGCACCGGTCATGGCCTTGGCTTGGAAGTCCACGAATCCCCGCGCTTTGGCTCAACCACCTTTTTTCCGGGCCAGATCATCACCGTGGAACCCGGGATCTACATGCCTGGCCTTGGCGGGGTGAGACATGAAGACGTCGCGCTCATTCGCAAAGGCGGAGTGAAACTTCTCACCCAAATTCCGAAACCTTTTGAAATATGAGTGCAGCACTTCAACAAATCTCACGGCGCCGCACTTTTGCGATCATCTCGCATCCGGATGCTGGAAAAACCACACTCACCGAAAAGTTTCTCCTCTATGGTGGCGCAGTCCAACTCGCCGGAAGCGTCACCTCCCGCAAGAACCAGCGCGCCACGACAAGCGACTGGATGGAACTCGAAAAGCAGCGTGGCATTTCGGTCTCCTCGACAGTCCTGCAATTCGACTACAACGGATGCGTGGTGAACCTCCTCGACACTCCCGGCCACAAAGATTTCTCGGAAGACACCTACCGCGTTCTCACCGCCGTCGATGCTGCCGTGATGGTGATCGATGCTGGTAAAGGCATCGAAACCCAGACGCGCAAACTTTTTGAAGTCTGCCGTCAGCGAGGAGTTCCAATCTTCACCTTCATGAACAAGCTCGACCGTCCGGCGCGGCCACCGCTTGAGCTTCTCGACGAACTCGAGTCTGTCCTTGGCATTCACGCCTTGCCCATGAATTGGCCGCTCGGCGATGGAGTCGACTTCAAGGGCGTTTACGACCGCCGCGAAAAATCCGTCCACCTTTTTGAAAGAACTCCCGGCGGCACCTACCGCGCTCCCGTTTCCGTCGGCGGCATTCAGGACGAGGCAGTTCGCTCCTCGCTCGCTCCGGATGTTTATTCCAAGGTTTGCGACGAACTCGATCTGCTGGATGGCGCCGGGACGGACTTTGATTTTGCCGCGGTGAGCGCGGGCAAATCGACTCCCGTCTTTTTCGGGAGCGCGATGAATAACTTCGGCGTCCAACTTTTGTTGGATAATTTCCTCAAGCTGGCCCCCTCCCCAACCCCACGTCCAAGCGGGACTAAGGTTGTGCAGCCAGACTACGAGCCGTTCTCGGGATTTGTATTCAAGATCCAAGCGAACATGAATCCGAAACACCGCGATCGCGTTTCGTTCATTCGAGTCGTCTCAGGATGCTTCCGTCGGGATATGTTGGCAACGCATATTCGGACTGGCAAAGCCGTTCGCCTCGGCAATTCCCAACGCCTTTTTGCACAAGACCGTGAAACAGTCGATGAGGCATGGGCCGGCGATGTCGTCGGCATCGTGGGCAATTACGATTTCTTGATCGGCGATACGGTGAGTGAAGATCCCTCACTGCAATTTAGCGAGATCCCCCGCTTCCCGCCTGAGTGCTTCGCCTACATCCGAAATTCCAGCACCGCCAAATTCAAACGCTTCCGCGAGGGCCTCGACCAACTTCTCAAGGAGGGCGTAGCTCAGCAGTTTGAGCTGCCTGACGCCGTTGCACGTGTGCCGCTGCTTGGAGCCGTTGGCCCGTTGCAGTTTGAAGTCATGCAATATCGCCTGGAAACGGAATACAGCGCCGACTGCCGCGTGGAAACTGCCCCCTGGCAATTTGCTCGCTGGGTCCTCAAAGAAGGTGCTCCCTTTTTTGATCGCCCTGAGGTCATGCTCCCGAGTGGATGTACGCTCGCACGCGACTCCTTTGGGTTTTGGGTTATTTTGCTCCCGAGCAGTTGGACGATCGGCTACCTCGAAGAGAAAAATGCCACACTCACTTTCACGGCCACGCCCCCTCACGCCCCCCCTACCTTGGATGCGTAAGCTTTGCTTTGATATTGCTCGCAAGCCTTTCACTGGCGCATATTAGGTTGGTTTGAAAATCGGCTATCTTATCCCGTGGCTATTGAGCGTGTGCCTTGTGACAGCACAGGCCGATTTGTCGTCCCCTGATGCGGAGGACGCATCACGGGCGTTATTGGATTCTGTTGTCACCGATTTCCGTTCAGAAGACTTCGATTCTGCGCTGGCAAAGTTAATCGAAATCGAAAAAGAAAAGCCCCACGACCCCGAAGTCCTCAATATGCTGGGATCCGTCTACATGAAGAAAAAAGACTTCGTGAGTGCGACCAAATACTTCGACCTCTCCTTGAATAAAAAACCGGGCTATTTTCCGGCGGCATTCAACTATGGAGAATTACTCTTTCTCCAAAAAAAACACACTGAGGCCCGTCGCTATTATCAGATGCTTTCGGCGCAAGATCCTGCCAATGAGCTTTTGCAATTCAAACTCGCCCTCTGTGACATCGAGGCCGGAGATGAGGTTCGGGCTAAAAACTCGCTGAACAACATCAAATATCCAGGTGACTCGCCAGCTTGGTACTACGCCCAAGCCGTTTGGGAATTCAGGCATTCCAACCCCAAAAAAGCCCACGCCTACACCGCCACAGCCAAATCGATATTCGGCGACAAAACCCTTCTTTTTGATGAGACTTTTAACAATATTGGCATCAAACCCTAGATCACGAGACATTCCATGAGCGACAAAACCACTTTCAACGCGACCCGATCACGCCTCAGCGGTGAAAAAAAACAAAACTCGCGTGATATTTTGCTACACGAGAAGGCCCGCGTACTCGTCACAGGAGCGGGAGGATTTATCGGCAGTGCACTCGTTCATGCCCTCAACCAACGCGGTATCCAGCAAATCGTCCTCACTGACGCTCTCGGCGAGGATGAGAAATGGCGGAATCTTCGCCCGCTCACTTTTGAAGATTACGTTCCCGCCGATGAATTTCTAGATGGCATTGAGGAAGCCTCGGACAAATTTGGCCGATTCGCCGCGGTCTTCCACCTTGGCGCTTGCTCGTCCACCACGGTCACAGATTCCGAATTCGTTTTGCGCAATAATTACGCTTACACCAAGTCGCTCTGCCGCTGGGCGCTCTTTTCCGGCGCTCGATTTGTTTATGCGTCCTCCGCCGCAACCTACGGCGATGGAGCTGCCGGAATGGATGACAAAACCGAAGATCTCTCACGCTTCCGTCCGCTCAACCTTTACGGATACTCCAAGCAACTCTTCGACCTCTATGCGAACCACGAGGAAATCCTCCCGGAGATCGTCGGCATCAAGTATTTCAATGTTTTTGGCCCTAATGAATACCACAAGGGCGATATGCGAAGCCTCGTTTGCAAAGCCTTTGACGAAATCCAGCGCACCGGTCGCATCCGACTCTTCAAAAGCTACAAGCCAGAATACTCCGACGGTGGCCAGATGCGCGACTTCATCTATGTGAAAGATGCCGTGGAAATGACCCTCCACTTGGCCGAAAACGAGGATGCCGGCGGACTCTACAATGTCGGTTCTGGCGTCGCCCGCACCTGGAACGATCTCGCCCGTGCCCTCTTCGCTGCGATGGGCCGGGATCCCGTGATCGAGTATTTCGACATGCCAGAAAACCTCAAAAATCAATACCAATACCATACCTGTGCGGATATCTCGAAACTCCGCGAGGCTGGCTACGCACAGCCGACAACCTCCCTCGAGGATGCCGTTCGCGACTACGCGGTGAACTATCTCATCCCCGGCAAACGCCTCGGCGATTGACTTTGTGAGTGATTCCCCACGCTACGCCTGCCAGCGTTGCACGAATTGTTGCCGCTGGCCGGGTTTTGTTAAACTCACGGACATCGACATCTCCGCCATCGCGGGATTTTTGGGATTCACGGAAGATGATTTCATCCAGCGCTACACGCGCCTACGTCCCCGCCGCGATGGGCTCGCCCTCATCGACAAACCGGATGAATCCTGTATTTTTTTGAACGGCCGAGATTGCGCCATCCAGCCCGTGAAGCCGCATCAATGCAGTGGTTTTCCGAATACATGGAACTTCCTCGGTTGGCGGGAGGTCTGCGAGGCAATCGAGATCACCTGATTTGCTCAACTTTACGCCCTCCCCACAAACCTTTTCATCGGCATTGCATTCCGCCCTTTTTTACTCAGTCTATCTCGCACATGAACACCATTGAAGCCATCCAAGGCCGCCGCGCTATCAAACACTACGATGCCACCCACCAAATGCCGCAGGAGGTGGAGCGCCAACTCCTCGAACTCGCCATGCTTTCCCCAACGGCATTCAATATCCAAAACTGGCGCTTTGTGATTGTGAAGGACATGGAAGTTCGCAAACAAATCCGCGCCGTGGCTTGGGATCAAGCTCAGGTCACCGATTCCTCGCTGCTTGTTGTCCTTTGCGCCAACCTCTCGGCTTGGGAGCAAAACCCCGCCCAATACTGGCGCAATGCCCCCGAGCCCGTTCAGAACTTTCTCGTGCCAGCCATTGCTCAATATTACTCAGGAAAACCTCAAGTTCAGCGTGACGAAGCCATGCGCTCCTGTG
>RFZT01000067.1 GCA_009920585.1 bacterium | reverse complement strand
GATCTTACCACGGCGATTGATAACTACGTCAAGCTGTATGGAATGTATAAACTGAGCATGGTTGTGGATTCTCAAGGGCGTGTGGTTGCGGTGAATAGTGTTGATGCCAAGGGTAAACCTATTGACTCCAGTTATTTGATCGGAAAGAACTTTTCAAATGAGCCTTGGTTTATCGATGCCCGTGAAGGTCGTTTCACTTCTTCCAAGTCCCTGTCCGGAACGGTAATCAGCGAGGCCATGCGTGATGAGGATGTGAAAAAGGCCGCTTCTCACAATGACTTGGTTGTTGGATATTCCGCTCCCATCTTTAGCAAAAAACAAGAGTTCATCGGCGTGTGGAGAAACCTCGCGGATTTTGGCCTTGTGGAAGAAATTCTCTCCAAAATTTACGAGCGTCTGAAACTCAGAGGCCTGAACTCGACCGAAATCAACCTCATTGATCTTAAAGGCACGGTCCTTTCCCAATTTGATCCCAATGCCACAGGATCTGAGGAGTTTGTCCACGATCCACGAGTCATTTTAACTCAAAATCTCGTCCAAGAAGGATATGAGTCCGCCAAAAAAGCAACCGCTGGTGAATCCAACTTTGCGCGTGAATATGACCAGAAGCACAAAAAATGGGCGGCTGCTGGATTTGCTAAAACAAGAGGGGCACTCGGATATCCCGATTCCCAATGGTCGCTCATTATTCGTGTCGATGAGCAGGAATTGCTCCGCAATGTGGTGTTGAATACCTGGATCATATCGGGTTGTGCGGTTTTGTTCATGTTCACCGCCGCCTTTATTATTGGGCGGTCAATCAGTAAACCGATCGTGGCCTGTGTTGAGGTCGTCAAACAGCTCGCGAAGGGCGATCTGACTGGCAGCATCAAATTGAAGCGTTCGGATGAGGTCGGTGTTCTTGCCTCTTCCGTTGACACCTGTATTCAAAACCTTCGAAAGATGGTTGAGGAGATCACCCACACGTCGCAGTCGCTCACGGAATCTTCCAAGGTTCTTACCGAAACCGCCAACTCTCAAGCTGCTGGCGCCGAACAAACCAATGTTCAAGCTCACACGGTTGCTGCGGCGGGTGAGCAATTGGCGATTAACTCCAAGTCGATGACGCTTTCCGCCGGTGAGATCAATCAAGCTTCGACCATGGTTGCTGCCGCATTGGAAGAAATGTCCTCGTCTATTCAAGAGGTGGCCCGTAACTGCACGCAGGAATCGGAAATTGCCCGCAAGGCCGATATTCAAGCCCGCCAGACTCGTGACCTCATGCTCAAACTGGATGACTCGGCGCGCCAAATTGGAAAAATCGTGGAGCTCATCAACCGTATCGCGGAGCAAACCAACTTGCTTGCACTCAATGCCACGATTGAAGCCGCGAGCGCCGGTGAAGCTGGTCGCGGGTTTGCAGTCGTCGCTAACGAAGTGAAAGAACTGGCCCGCCAGTCGGCTGCTGCCACGGAGGATATTCGTCGTCAGGTTAATCTCATTCAGGAAAATACAGCCAACTCGATGGGAGCCATTGATGATGTAGCGAAGGTCATCGAACAGGTCAGCCAGATTGCGGGAAGCATTGCTGCCTCTGTGGAGGAACAATCTGCCACAACATCGGAAATCGTGCGTTCGTTGCACAATGTGACTTCCTCAACAAAAACCCTCTCGGAAAATGTCAAAAATGCGGCCTCAGGAGCAGATGAAGTGTCTCGCAATATCAATGGCGTTTCCCAAGCGGCCAGCGAATCCGCAAAAGGTGCATCCCGAATCAGTTCGAGCGCAGGAGAGCTGAGTCATCTCGCTGGATCTCTCGTTCAGCTTGTTAACCGCTTTAAATTGTAGCGGACTTTGATTCATGAGAGTTCTTGTTGTTGATGATTCCGCCCTCTATCGAAAGATCCTTTCGGAGGCAGTATCCTGCGTTTCGGGGACTGAGGTTGTGGCGGTATCCAGCGGCGAACTCGCCCTAAAACGTCTCAATTCGGAGACGTTTGATCTCGTTCTGTTGGATATTTTCATGAACGAAATGAACGGGCCTGAGGTGCTTGAAAAAATCAGGCGCTCGCACTCCCAAGTTTCTGTTGTGATGGTGAGTGGCGCCACGGGGCGCGATGCCGCCATCACCATTGGATGTCTTGCCAATGGCGCTATGGATTTTATTCCGAAACCAGCCAGTGGGTCTTTTGAAGCGGGATTGGAAGTGTTGAAGTCCGATATTCGCAAGGCGATCACCATGGCGCGTATTCATGGGCTGACGGCATTAGCAGAGTCCGCGAAAAATCCAACGCAAGTCGCCATATCTGCGCCTCCATTAAATCAGCCTCCAATGAAGCGTCTTCAACCGCCTCCGTTTCTGGATTTGCTGTTGATTGGTGTGTCGACGGGCGGGCCGAGGGCTCTTGCCGATTTGATTCCCCTTCTTTCTGCGAAACTGCCCGTGCCAGTCTTGCTGGTGCAACATATGCCGCCTGTCTTCACAAAGTCCCTCGCGGAGCAGTTGGATAAGTCTGCGGGGCTTTCCGTGAAAGAGGCTGAAGATGGTTATTTGCCAATACCAGGCGACGTGCTGATTGCTCCTGGCGGCTTCCATTTGGAAGTCGTTCGTAATGATTCTGGAAAACTTCAAACCCGATTGTCCAGTGCGCCTCCTGTGCAATCCTGTCGCCCTTCTGTGGATGTCCTTTTTCAATCCGCAGCGGCCTGCAAACTGCGCGGCGCTGTGGCCGTCATCCTTACGGGCATGGGATGTGATGGTGCAGATGGTGTAGCTAGTTTGAAGAACTCCTGCCCCGTATGGTGTATTGCTCAGAATCAGGCAACGTGTTCCGTCTTTGGAATGCCGCAAGCCGTTGTGCTGAGAAATTTGGATGACGAGATTTTGCCCCTCAATGAGATCGCTCACCGAATAAATAAGATCTTTCGGGTCTAAATCACAGGGTTATATGGAAAACAGGGCACATGGTTGATTTCTCCCAAAACGAATCCCACTTGGCCATCCTCTCGCAATACGTTGCACAGGCATGCTGCATCCATCTGGGTGAGGAGAAGCGCTATCTTTTTGAGGCACGACTGGGGACAATCATCTCGGAGTCTGGGGCGCGGGACATCCCGGAATTTATTCAATTGGCAAAAGCGGATGCCGCGGGTCGGCTCCGTGATAAAATCATTGATTCCATGACAACGCACGAGACCTATTGGTTTCGTGATACGCGTCCTTGGGAATCGCTGGAGAATTCGATTCTGCCACACTTGGGGAGTCTTTTGCGCACTGGGACAAAAGCCCGTATCCGAATCTTGTGTGCGGCTTGCTCGTCAGGGCAGGAACCATATTCCATCGCGCTTCTGCTCCATAAACTTCAAGCCGACGGCCGCTTGCCAGGCGTTAATCTTTCCTCGTTTGAAATTGTCGCCTTTGACATCTCGCCGGGAACACTTTTTCTCGCAGCGGCAGGACGATACAGCCAGTTGGAGATTGCTAGGGGCCTACCTCAATACTGGAGGGACAGCTTTTTCGACGCCACGCCCGGCAACACCTGGACGCTCAAGCCGGTTGTTCGTTCAATGGTCTCCTTTAAGCGCCGCAATTTGCAGGATGATATGTCGTCACTCGGTCTTTTTGATTTGCTGCTCTGCCGAAATGTCGCCATTTATTTTCAAGAGGATTTCAAGAAAGATCTTTTTAACCGCTTGGCGAAGATTATTTATCCGCAAGGATATATGATGCTTGGCGGAACAGAGTCTCTGCTATCCCATCACGATGTTTTCGCAATGGAACAAGTGGATGGCTCCATTTTCTATAAACGTAAGCCATAAAATTTCGTCCCAATCGTCTGACCAATTCAACAAATATGGATAACCAACAAATACAACCTGCAGGCTCTTCGAATACGGATTCTTTCGACAACTGGATTGAAAGTATCAGGCATCTATCCAAAAGCATCGCGAGCAAGATGAACAACTCGCTTCGACAAATTGATGATATTAACATGCGTGTTCGTTTGCTGTCCTTTAACGCGCAAATACAAGCTGCCAAAGCGGGAGATGCAGGACGGACGTTTGCCGTGGTCGCGAATGAAATTGGCAACCTCTCGACCAACACCGCTCGAGTAGCCGAGGGATTAGCTCAAGAGACAAAACAGGACATCACCCAGCTTTCGGACATCAGCAGTCGATTGGATTCCGTCGTTCGGGGGGCACGACTTGTGGATCTGGCCATGACCAATATTGATCTCATTGATCGCAATCTCTACGAGCGTTCCTGCGACGTGCGCTGGTGGGCTACGGATTCGAGTGCGGTGGAAGCCCTCACCAATCTAGGCCCAGATTCATCCCGCTTCGCCTGCGAGCGTTTGGGAGTGATCCTCAATGCCTACACTGTTTACTACGACATTGTGTTGTGCGATTTGAATGGCACGGTCATCGCCAATGGTCGCTCAGGTCGCTTCAAATCGATCGGAATGAACGTGGCGGCCAACGACTGGTTCCGTAAAGCCCGCACATCCGCGAGCGGGGATGATTTTGGGTTCGAGAGCGTTCACTCGTCGCCTTTAGTTCAAGGGCAGCACATTCTTGCCTATTCTTGCGGCGTTCGTCGCAACGGCCAATCCAATGGGGAATTGATCGGCGTGCTGGGTATCCTTTTTAACTGGGAAGCCCTCGCACAGACGATCGTTCACCGCACGCCTCTCTCACCTTCGGAAAAAGATGTCTCCCGTGTTTGCATCATTGATTCAGCAGGACATGTCCTCGCTGACACAAAAAATGCGATTCTCAAAGAGCGCATCAATCTCCCTCAATTGGACGCTCTCATCCACCAAGGGAAAGGCTTTGTGATTGGTGATTATAACGGGACGCACACGCTCTTTGCCTTGGCGGTCGCTCCTGGTTATGAAACCTATTCGACCGGTTGGAACTCGCTGATCATTCAACAAATGGCCTCGTAGTTTCCAAGTGCTATTTTTCCATTAACCCGCACCCTATATTGTCTTATGAAAATCCTCGCCGTTGATGATTCTATGCTGATCCGTCGCCTTGTGGCCTCTGCAGCCTCCGTGCTGGGAGCGGAGTGTGTTACTGCTGAGGATGGCAAGATCGGGGTGGATCGCCTCGAAGCTGATCCTTCCGGTTTTTCACTCGTTTGTCTGGATTGGAATATGCCAAACATGAATGGCCTAGATTTTCTCAAGCATATCCGTGCAGATGGTCGTTGGAAGGATCTTCCCGTTCTTATGTTGACCACCGAAGGCAGTAAGGACGCCATTATCACTGCCATCAAAGCCGGCGCGACGGCTTACATGACGAAGCCTTTTTTCGAGAAGGATCTCCAAACGAAAATGCTCGACTGCCTAGGCTTGGGCTTTGAGTAAAAAGCGCGGGCTAAATTTCACCCTCTAGCGACTTACGCTGCGTGCACAGATGCGCCCGGGTGCAGGACACTTTTTTTGTTTACATCCGCTTTTCAGGGGCATTAGTATTTCGATAGTTAAAACCTCCCCCCGTAAATGAAGATTCTCGCCATTGATGATTCTTGTCTCATTCGCCGTATTGTAGAGTCCACCGCATCCGTTCTCGGTGCCCACTGTGTTCCTGTTTCCGATCCGCAGATAGGATTGCGTGAGTTGGAAGCAGACCCGTCTGGATTCTCCTTGGTTTGCATTGATTGCAATGCGCCCAATAGTCATGGGATTCAATTTCTCACGGATATGCGCGCGGACGAGCGCTGGTTGGCGCTCCCAGTTCTGATGTTCACGCCTGGCGGGAGTCGCGATGCGATGCTGGAGGCTATCAAGGCAGGTGCGACCGCCTTCATGACCAAGCCCTTTGTGAAAAAGGATCTGCAGGCAAAAATGCTCGGATGTTTAGGGTTGGGAACCGTGATGAGCTGAGTTTTCGGTTTGTTTTCATTTACTCGGGGGGTGGAAAAAAATATCACCCTAGGATGTCAAATTCGCTCGTGAAGGTCGGGGTCGTTCAAAATGCTTGCACAACGGATGTGGAAGCCAATCTCGCTGCCGCTTTGCGTGGCATCAAGGAAGCTGCGGCCAAGGGCGCGAATATCATCTGTCTTCAGGAGCTTTTCATGTCGGTGTACTTCTGCCAGATCGAGGATCACAAGTATTTCAGCCTCGCGGAATCGATCCCCGGGCCGACGACGGACTTGTTTCAATCCCTCGCGCGTGAACTTGGGGTGGTGATCATCGCCTCTCTCTTCGAACGTCGCGCTCCCGGCCTCTATCACAACACGGCCGCTATCATCGATGCGGATGGATCCTTTTTGGGAAAATACCGGAAGATGCACATTCCTGATGACCCTCTCTTTTACGAGAAGTTCTATTTCACTCCTGGAGATCTTGGGTTTCGGGCATGGGATACGAAGTTCGGTCGTATCGGGGTCTGTGTTTGTTGGGATCAATGGTATCCCGAAGCGGCTCGGCTCACGGCTCTTCAAGGGGCTCAAATTTTGTTCTATCCGACGGCGATAGGTTGGCACCCTTCGGAGAAAGCCAAATACGGCGATCGGCATCATTCCTCATGGGAAACTGTGCAGCGTGGACACGCCATCGCGAATGGGTGCTACGTCGTCGCGCCGAACCGCATCGGTCATGAGGCGCCGGATGGCGGCGATGGGATCGAATTCTGGGGGCAAAGTTTCGTAGCCGATCCCTCCGGTCAGATCCTTGTTCGCGGGTCGGTAGATCAAGCGGAGGTACTCGTGGTCGAGGTCGATCTGGAGGTCGTCGATACCCAGCGCACGCATTGGCCATTCCTTCGCGACAGGCGCATCGATTTTTACGGCGATATCACGCGGCGTTTCATAGACTGAGCTTCATGCGAATCAATGAAGCTGTTTTTGAGCGAAGCCATCCGGACATTGCCCACTGCCCCGTCGATGAGGTGCCGGAGTTCGCCTTCATTGGTCGATCCAACGTAGGCAAGTCCTCGCTACTCAATCTGCTGGTCGGTAAAGCGGGGCTCGCGAAGGTTTCGCAGACGCCTGGGCACACGCGCCTGATCAATTTTTTTAAAATCAACGGGCAATGGCGCCTCGTCGATCTGCCCGGCTATGGCTACGCGAAAGTGGCAAGGGACAACCGCTCCAAGTTCGAACAATCGGTCGCAAATTTCCTAGGGTTGCGTCCGAATCTGGTTCGCATCTTTGTCCTCATTGATTCCCGCTTGGAGCCCCAGGTGATCGATGTCGAGTTTGTGAGTTGGCTTTGTGAGTTACAGCGACCGTTCGCGATTGTTTTCACCAAAGCCGACAAACTCAAGGCGGGACCGCTCAAGAGGAATGCCGATCAGTTCCTTGCGGCCATAGCCGAGTGGTGTTCCGAGCCACCCGAGTGTTTCTTTACCTCCACCAAGACGAGGGATGGACGCTCGAACATTCTTGGGTATATCAGTCAGCAACTCTAAGCTGTGCGACTACCCGACAACGAGGCTCAAGCCAGGCGGCGGGTTCTCGCCAAGCAATCCTGTTTGGTCTGCGGTAACGACAGGAACGACCTCGTCTAGCAAACGCCGGCGGACCTCATTGAGCCCCCAGTGGCGTAGCTCGGATTGGATTTGATGGCGGCAACCTTTGGGAACATCGATCGGACGAAGGCCCGTAAGCCTCGCTGCACGCAACCAAGCCGCACCGGCTTCCGGACGGATCGACTCGGCAACTTCGGTATTCCTCAGCGATTCCCATATCTCGACGACGACCTCGGGTGGAAGAATCTGGTCGGCTCCGGCATGCAAGAGGACGCGCGTGAGCAGGCGTCCGAGGGCTTTCCAAAAGGCGGTATTTTGCGGGTTCGTTGTAATGGCAGCGGCAAGACGACGGGCTAGTACGGAGCGAGTTTCGACGGGTAGCGACTCGAGCGCGCCTGCGAGAAGAGCGATCTCTGCTGACGGCGTGGCGCCTTCGCGCCATTCGTTCGCGGCTACTTTCCAGATAGCGGAGGCTTGCTCAGCGTGGAATCCCGCGGCGACGCGTCTGGCGCAAATCCAGCGTTGGATTTTGATCGCTCCTGAGAAGTGGGTCGGAGTCTCGGTGAGGATTTTTGCAATGGCTTCGACACGCTCTGGATCGCCTGCCATTCCACATCCGGGGCGCAGGAGGTACCCTGCCACTTGGAACCATGTTTCTTCAGTGTCAGCGGATGCCGTGCGCAGGTGGGCGAGATTCAACCAAGAATCAAAGAGTGCGCGGACAATGCCGCCGTTCCATTCGGCTTTGGGAGATCCCATGGCTTTCTCGGCAGAGGAAAAAACGGCATTGGCGGTGAGCTTTTGATTCGATTTGCGGGATCCATCCAGATACGCCGCCATCACTTCCGCTGTTCGCTCGACGGCATCGGTGGGGATGGATGCGCTTTTTTTTGCCGTCACGGTTGACGTAGCCACGTTACCGCGAAGAGAGAATTCGAGTGGCCAAGAACGTTCCCAACGCAACGCGGGATCATCGCACAGAAGTTCGACGCGGAGGAGTCCGGTGGATCGCAATGTTGTGCGGAGTTTGACCCGAACATTCGGATCCTTTGGGATTTTTGATCCTTCTGGTGGTTTGAGGAGGGTTTCTGCGGCGGGAAGATCGGTGAATCCCGAGTCATCCCGGCGGACGATGGTTCCGGTTTTGTCACGGGGACGTCGCCCATGGCGGAGAAGTGCAAACGTGGCTGGTTTGCCGATGAGGGCTTTTAAGCCCTTCTGACGTGCGATCTGTGGTGACTCAGGTTCTGAGCCTTGTGGGAGAACGCAGAGCAGGTTTCCAGCACCCACATCAATGTAGTAGGAGTGGGACGCACCGGCCTCGATTTGAGAGCGATCGCCAATGGCCTTCAGGTGCAGATATCGAGCGGCTCCGCATGCCACCGCGAGATCGGGGTGTGGGTTTTCCAAAACGCGCGGCGAGCGAGCATCCTGCCAGCGGGTGAGGTGTTCCAAAATGATTTGCCGAATCGCGGGGGCTCGGGTGAGTCCGCCGTTGAAAAGCAAGAAATCCACGGGTTCTCGTTCACGAAGAAAATCAGCCAGATGGCGAGTGATGGCGGCGTCCTTGGCATAGGGGAGCCCCATTTCACGGAGTCCGGCAGTGGCTTTGAGCGGGCGCTCGCCAGCGCCGACCGAGGGAAAGAACCCACCGAGAAGCACCTTCACGATTTCCGCTTCGGTGATCTCGGTGCGGAGGGTTCCGGCCAGAAGTGAGGCGCCCGGTTTCGCAACGGCGACGGGCCAAATATGGGAGGGGTCGGTTTTTTGTGAAAGGCTTTCTTCTTTGATCTCCCGACTGCGTGAGACCAATTGAGCGAACGTTCCTGCGGGAAGCTGACCACCAGGAACAATCCGCTGCTCCAAAAAATGGGCCAATGCTAAATCGAGGTTATCACCGCCGAGTAAAAGATGGTCGCTGACGGCGATCCGGTGCAGTCCGGGTAGACCGCTTTCCTGAGTTGCATCGATGGCGAAGAGGCTGAAGTCCGTCGTGCCGCCCCCGATATCCACGACAAGAACGTGGGACTTGCGGCCAGCGTTCGCCAGAGAGCTTAATCCATCGCGGTTCTTCTCCATCCAAGCATAAAAGGCGGCCTGCGGTTCCTCGAGGAGAATAGTGGATTCGGGAAAGCCCGCTTCCTTCGCGGCTTCGAGAGTGAGTTGTTGGGCGGCGGGGTCAAAGGAAGCCGGGACGGTGATAGCGAGATCCTGATGGGCGAGGGGAGCATCGGGATGCGCCGCGTTCCAAGCTTGAGCAAGATCGCGCAACAAGGTCGAAAGGGCCATCACGGGGCTGAGTTGGTCTTCGGCAGAGATATCCGCAGTTCCCAATGGTAAAAAGCGCGCGCGGCGGTCAGCGGCATGATGGACGAGCCAAGACTTGGCAGAGCTTATGACGCGTCCAGGAACTTCGCCCGAGCGGGATCTCGCCCACTGACCAGTGATCCACGATTTTTTCGTCGCATCGGCGGGCAAATACAAAAAGGAAGGTAATGTCGAATGGGATGCAGACGAGTGAGCGGTCTCTTGCTGAGGGATTTCTAAAACGGTGGAATAGGCGTCGTGATTGGACGCTGGGATCGAGGCGAGTGCGCAGTTCGTCGTTCCGAGATCAATGCCAATGCGGTAGCGGACCATCGGGCTTATTGCATTCGCACGTTGAATTCCAACTTCCACTTCTCACCAGAAGGCGGATGCACGAAGAAGATCTCTAGGTTGCCCAGTTCACTCACGCGGCTTTCGATACGAACGGGAATTTCCTCACCGGCGGAGTGACCCGCAGGGGGAGGGATCGCCGCTTCGAGTTTAGCGGACTCCTCCAGCACGG
>RFZT01000066.1 GCA_009920585.1 bacterium | reverse complement strand
CCACGTTCTTCAAGCGAAAAATGCGAATCTAAAGTGGCTTTCGTTTGTTCCGAAAGGTGAATTCTCCCCGGGAGTCCAGAGGATTCCATGCGGCTTGCGACGTTGACGGTATCGCCCCAGAGGTCGTAGGTGAATTTGATTTTGCCGATGACACCCGCGACGACTGGTCCGGAGTGAATTCCAATACGCATGGCGAGTTCGGTGCCGTTTTTTTTGTTTAGGTCGGAAAGGGCATCGACCATCTCGAGAGCAGCTTCCGCTACCACATGCGCGTGGTCATCACGATGGTTTGGGAGTCCTCCAACCATCATGTAGCAGTCTCCAATAGTCTTGATTTTCTCGATGCCATGTTTTTCAACGATGGTATCGAAGGCGACAAAGATGCCGTTGAGCATCGATACAAGATCGGCGGGGGTCGTTTTGCGTGAGAGATCGGTAAAACCGCAGAGATCGGCAAATAAGACCGAGACGATTTGGTGGCCATTAGCGATACTTTTCTCGCCGCTTTTAAGGCGACCAGCAATGGCAGCGGGAAGGATGTTCAGGAGCAAGCGCTCGGACTTCTCTTTCTCCATTTCGACGAGTTCTTTTTCTGCTTGGAGTTGCGCAAAGTTGAGCTTCTCGAGATCACGAAGACGTTTCTTTTCGAGTGAAGTTGTGACTCGGGCGCGGAGGAGGGTGGGGTTTGGAGGTTTAATCAGATAATCCTCGGCACCAGCTTCGATGCACTGAACGGCGAGGTCGATTTGCTCGTTTCCAGAAATAACAATCGTCGGAGTCCCCTTGAGACGGGTGTCCAGATTCATGGCTGTGAGGACCTCAATGCCGTTCATTTCCGGCATCTCCATGTCCAATAACATGAGGTCGTATTGCTTTGCCAAAAGCTTCTCGATCGCGTCACGGCCATGTATCGCCTCTTCAATATTGGTGAATCCTAGCTCTGTGAGCGCTTTGGTGAGTACCATTCGCATCAGGCGGCTGTCATCCACGACAAGAACCTCCGATTTTTTGAGGGAATCATGAACCTCTTGCATAGTGATTTTCGCTATTGCGACTTGTTGTGTGTGAGGTCATTGCTCATGGATTAAAAGTATATCGAAGGGGATGGAATTTTTTGCTGGATTCGCTTCGAGAAAAGTGGCTTGTCCAAAGTGGTAGCTATGTAGAAAAAAATAGATGGCAAGGCGATGAAGATTATTTTTTGGGCTTAGCGTTAATCGCTGCAAGGATCGCGTGGGGCATCTGGGAAAGAGGGAGAATTTGATTGGCTGCACCCAATCGAATGGCCGCTTGAGGCATGCCAAAGACAACGCAACTCTCTTCGGATTCGGCTATGGTTTCCCCGCCAGTAGCCTGAATCTCTTTCATGCCGATGGCGCCATCGACTCCCATGCCAGTGAGGAGGATGGCCAAAGCATGATGACCGCCGTGGATCGCTGCTGATCGAAACAGAATATCGACGGAGGGTCGGCAATGATGCACAGGCGGGGATTGCGGTAGGCGAACTTTATAGCCCATGCCGAATGGGGTGAGTGCCAAGTGGAAATCTCCAGGCGCCACAAGGCAGTGGCCAGCCTTCAGTTCCTCGCCATCAGTGGCCTCACGCACGGGAAACGGGCACAATTCATCAAGGTGCTGCGCCATGATTCTCGAAAAGTTGGCTGGAATGTGTTGCACCACGACGATGGGAGGCAGGCCCTTTGGGAGGCGAGGGAGGAGATGGCGGAGGGCTTCGACGCCTCCGGTCGAGGAACCGATTACAATGACGCGACGGGGAGAGAATGGAGCGATAGAGACTGAGGGGGTTGATGGCGTGGATACACCACGAGCGGCTTTTTCTCCTTTTCCACGGTTTCGCGATTGCGCAGCACCTTTGACATGGTAGGCGAGGGACTTTGCCATCTGGGCAAAGTTTTGGCTGGCGCTGGGCTTGCCGATCACGTCGATAGCTCCAGCTTCCATGGCCTCCATGGCCTTCGCTGATCCGGCCTGCGTGAGTGAACTGACTACAACAACAGGAATGGGATGGTGCGCTTGCAGGATTCTTAAAAATGAAAGCCCATCCATGCGGGGCATTTCGAGATCGAGGGTGATGACGTCTGGTTCGAGGGCGAGGATTTTTTCTCGAGCGACGTAGGCATCTTCTGCGCCACCGACCACTTCGATTTCAGGGTCACGGGAAAGCGCATCCATGATCGCTCGCCGGGCTATTGCCGAGTCGTCAACGACAAGAACGCGAATTTTTTTTCCAAGGGGGAGCATGATTGGGGTCATGGGAGCTGATAAACCCCCTGCCTTACCGATTTGAGGTTGTGCTGAATGCCCATGAGACTCTCGGAGTGTCCAACGATGAGGAAGCCTCCGGGGGCAAGGTGGCGCGTCAAACGTTTGACGGCCAATTCTCGAGAAGGAATGTCAAAATAAATCATCACATTTCTGCAGAAGATGACGTGTTGCTTGAGGGGGATCGGGTATTCATTTTGAAACAGATTGACGCGCTCGTATTGCACTTTGTCGCGCAACTCGGGCTTGACCCGACAATTTCCTGCTTGGGAGCCCACTCCTTTTTGAAAGTAGCGCTTAAGAAGGTCGGGTGGGACGGGTTCAACTGTGTCCATCCGGTAAATGCCTTTTTTGGCTGCATCCAAGATGGTTTTAGATATGTCGGATGCCCAAATCTGCCAGTCGATCGTTGGATGCGCGCGGAGAAATTCCGATAAAACGATGGCAAGGGTGTAGGGTTCCTCGCCTGAGGAGGAGGCTGCTGACCAAATGCGGAGATTGGAGCGCTTGGCGATCAGTTGTGGGATCAAGGTGGGGAGAATCTTATCCGTGAGGAACTGAAAGTGATCTGGCTCGCGGTAGAATCGTGTGTGGTTTGTCGAGATGAGATCGATGAGTTCATCAATCTCGTCTTGGGCACGGTGCGAACGCAGGAGGGCGCAATACTCATCAAACGATGTCAGGCCCAGATGGCGCAATCGCTTTCCCAAGCGACTCGAAAGCAAGGCCTGCTTGTCATTCCCAAGCTTAATTCGACTATGCTCATAGACCAAATCCACGATAGCCCTGTAGGCGTCTGCCGACAGGGGCGTTTCTTGATTGGAAATCAGCGGTAGGTTAAAGACGGAGAATTTACTCACCTAGAAATTACGGAAGTCGTCGTTGCTTGCGCTAAGTGAGGCGGAGTCATCAGGCATGGGGATCGAGCGTGAGCCGCTGGATCGAGTGGGCGCGTAAGAAGCCCGAGGCGCTGCTTGGGTGCGTGATTTGGGTGAGGGTTCTGACGATGTGGTAGAAGATCCGCCCACGAGACCTCGGAGTTTGGCTACAAGATCCTTCATGGTTTCTGCTTGGGCATCGAGTTCTTCAGCGGCGCTGGCACTCTCTTCGGCGCTGGCGGCGTTGCCTTGGGTGACTTTGTCCATTTGGCTCATCGCGTTATTGATTTGCTGGATACCTTGCGATTGCTCCGTAGCGGCGGTTGCGATGTCGGCCACGAGTGCGTCGGTGGCGGAAACCTTTTCAGCGATGTGCTTGAGAGATTCGCCGACTTTGCTCGAGCAAGCTGAACCACTGCGGCTATTGGCGATAGCGGCTTCGATTTTATCGGCTGTTTCCTTAGCGGCGGCAGCGCTGCGTTGAGCAAGGGATCGTACCTCGTCGGCCACAACGGCAAAGCCTGCACCAGCTTCACCTGCACGGGCTGCTTCAACAGCGGCGTTGAGTGCGAGGATGTTTGTCTGGAATGCAATTTCGTCGATGTTCTTAACGATTTTGGCGACTTCAGCGCTCGATGAGTCGATGGCTTTCATGGCGTCCATCATTTCACCCATGATATTCGACCCTGTTTCTGCTTCCTTGCGGGCATCACTGGCGAGGGATTTGGCTTTTTGGGCATTATCCGCAGTAGCGCGGATCATGCTTGACATTTCTTCGAGGGAGCTGCTGGTCTCTTCGACGGAGGAGGCTTGCTCGCTGGAACCGGAGGAGAGTTGATTGCTGGCCATGGAAACCTGGCGAGCGGCAGAGGCGGTTTGGAGAGATCCGCGGTCCAGATCCGCTGCCAATCCCCGGAGCGCTTTGTTTGTTGTGCTCGTGATCTGCCAGGAGATGAATACAGCGACGAGAGTCACAGCTCCCGTAACAATCATGATCAACAATATCGTGCTGTCCGCATTTTCGTGACCAGCTTTGGTATGCTCGTTTCCGAGTTCAATGTTGTATGCGATCCCTTCATCGGCTGCTTTTGAAGCCTTTTCATAGGTCGGGTCGAGTACGGTTTGTAGATAGTGGCTGAGCTCAGCTTTAGCGGGTTCCGATTGCTGTGCTGCAGCAAGGAGTTCTATGGTTTTTGCGATCGCAACGGTGAGCTCTTCATTGGTTTTCCCTGCATCCACCCAGCATGCTCTGTCTTTATCAGACACGATCATGGGCTCGTATTGCTTGATGAATTTAGCGGCGTTTTCCGTGGATTCGTGCAAGCGCTTCATGATCTCGGCGCGACGCTCTGCGGAGAGTGTGTCGTTGAGTTGCTGTATGCAGATCATCTTCGTATCAATTTCCGCAATCCATTTGGATTGGAGTTCGATGCTCGGCATGATGTTTTCTCCGAGATCAAGGATGTTGGTTTTTAAACCTACAGATCGGAAAAGACAGAATGCGCCAAGTCCGATAGTGATGATTAATACTAATGTGAATCCTGTGGAGATTCGGCGACCGATGGTCCAGTTGTTCATATGTTTTTGTTTTTTGGGATGGGTTGTTGTGATTACGTGATTACTTGCCGGTTGCGAGGAGGTTTGATTCAGCGACGTTCGAAGCGGTTGCATTTCTGGTCCCAAGGCGTGCAGCCTCTCTGCTGATGCCGTCGGGAAGCGCGCGTGTGATGGAGGCGTCGTCTAAGAAGATTTTTTCAATATCGAGAAGGGTCTTTACCGATCCGGTGCAGGTGGTCACACCCATGATGTATTGGGTATCAGGCGATCCGCCAAAGTCCGGAGCGGGTTCAATCGAATCGTCTCTCAGTTGAACGACTTCTTCAACGGCATCAACGATGGCGCCCATGAGAGTTTTTGTTCCCTCAGGTCCATTGAGTTGGACGACGATGATGCAAGCGCGGTCACCATAATCGCCCAGGGCGAGTTGAAACTTGGCGCGCAGGTCGAGAACGGCAATCACAGTTCCGCGAAGGTTGATGACGCCTTTAATATGGGTCGGCATTCTTGGGACTGGCGTGATCGGGCAGAGGCGAATGATTTCGCGAACGTTTAGGACTGGAATTCCATACGATTCGTTGCCAAGGCTGAAGGTGAGGTAGCGCCCCGTTTTTAATTTATTATCGGTAGATATTTTTGTGGTCATCGTGAATGTGGGTTGGGTGGTATTTGATTTTTTAGAGATTCACAAGGGTATCGACGTCGAGAATGAGACCGACCGAGCCATCGCCGAGCACCGCAGCGCCTGCAAGGAGGTGTTGATCTTTAAAAGTCTCGCCCATGCTCTTGATGACGACTTCTTGTTTCCCGATGAGTTCATCGACAAGGATGCCGCGCATGTCGTCGCCAGACTCAACCACGATGATGATGCCATCCTCGTAGTTTTTGGCTTTGATTCCTTCGGTGCCGAGAAATTCACCGAGGCGGAGGACAGGGGTCTGCCTCCCCCGAACGCTGACAACGGCTCCGCGTTCGTGAATCGATGTGACCATGCCGACTTTCGGCCGAAAGGATTCTCGGACCGAAATTGTAGGGATGATGTAGCGGTCATTGCCAATACCCACCATGAGGCCGTCAATGATAGCGAGAGTAAGTGGGAGGAGGATCGTAAAGGTGGACCCTTTTCCCAGAACGGATTGGATTTCCACTTTGCCACGTAAACTCTCGATATTTCTCTTAACGACATCCATGCCCACGCCGCGTCCAGAGAGGTCGGTGATCGTCTCCGCTGTCGAGAATCCCGGCATAAAAACGATGTTGTAAATTTCGGACTCGGTGAGTTCAGCTGTTGGTGAAACGAGTCCACGTTCGATGCCTTTGGCGAGAATTTTTTTTGCGTTGAGTCCCTTGCCGTCATCTTGAATGCGGATGAGAATACCGCCACGTTGGTGGGAGGCAGAGAGTCGCACTGTGCCGAGGGGGCTCTTGCCATTGGCTACGCGTTCCTCTGGTGACTCCAAGCCATGATCGACGGCATTGCGGATCATGTGAACGAGGGGGTCCGAGAGTTTTTCAACGATGTTGCGGTCGAGTTCGGTTTCCTCACCATCGAGTACCAGTTGGACTTGTTTTTTCTGTTGGGCAGAAATATCGCGAACGAGTCGCCCCATCTTTTGGAAAGCCGAGCGAACGGGAACCATGCGGAGTGACATGGCGTTGCGCTGAAGCTCTGAGGTCGTTCGGCTGAGTTGACGAAGGCTTCTGGCAAGATTGCGGCTTTCTAAATTCTGAATCGAGGGGTCTTGAACAACCATCGACTGAGCAATCACGAGTTCGCCAACTAGGTCGATGAGCGCATCGAGTTTCGCTGTATCGAGCTTTACAAATCCCGAGCTCTGTTCTTTCACCGCGCTTTGTTCTTTCGATGCGGTGGGGGTAGGCATGAGGTGGGTGACGTTGACCTCGATGGTATTTAATGGCCCTCTTTTCTGAGGTATGACCTTGAGTGCTGTTTCGGAAGGCGAAGCATGCGGTTTTGGTTCCTCGGACGTCGTTGGATCAGGAGCAGGGTCCTCCGCGAGTGGATCAGGAACTGCGGGGTCAACTTGGGGTGGCGGAGGCGCGGTCGGAGGTAAGTCGCCTCTGAGCGCAGCCCTCACACGCTGAATGATGTGGCTCGTCGGAACGACGATGGGGGCACCAGCATTGGTTCCCTTGAGTTGGAGGCCAATTTGGAAAGTGTATTTTTTCAGGGCATCGGAACCAGCGAGAATGATGTCGACGATAGGCGTAGTGATTTTGATTTTCGACTGACGCGCCGCATCGAGGAGGGATTCGAGGTCATGAGCCAAGTCCTGCAGGGCAATGAGACGTAGAAAACCAGCAGCCCCCTTGAAGGTATGGAAAGCGCGGAAGATCGAGTTGATGGTTCCCGAGTCGCTGGGATTTTCCTCAAGAACGAGGAGACCTTGCTCGATACTCTGGAGTGCATCGATGGACTCGGAATGGAACTCATGGAGAAGCTCCGCATCTTCCTTCAGATTAAGTTCGATAGCTTTTTCTTCAACGCTGACTTCGTTGTGCGCGCCGGCAGTCGGGGATTCTGCGGTGCTGTCAAAAGGAGTCGATCCAGTCGATTCCCATCCCGCTGGGTGAGGGGGAAGATTTTTACTTGTCTCCCAAGCGGACAGAGCTTCGCCGAACCATCCATGCCATTCATTGAGGTGAGTGATGGTTTTTTCGGAAAAAGTCATCGTCCCTTCGAACGTTTCGTTCAACCACTCACGGCCTTTGGAGATACTTTTCACCAATAGCTCTGGCATGTCTGTATTCGCCAGGTCTTCCAATTCCATAAAGAAGCTATTGATGGGAAGGAGGCCAGTGTCCTCGTTTGGAACCACAAAAGCGAGTTCGATGCCGAATCGGGAGTGAATGGCTAGTGCCTGTGCCGATATGGATGAAGGTGAATTACTCATTATCTAAAAATCAAAAAACTACAAAAATCAGAAGTCCCTAACTCAAAGCAAAACCGACATGCATCTGAAGATAGGATTTTTTTAACTGAAACAATCGCCGTCGCAATAAGAAATAACCCTTGTGTCGGAAAGGTCACATATCCTCACTTGAGTTGATTTTGCGGATTGAAGGAGGTGTTGGTCAAAGTCATTAACACAAAAAATATTGGACTTGCAGTTCGCAAGTTGCAAAAAAGGTGAAACTAGGCATTGATCTGAAACTTCGAGCTATTGCTGGTTACCATAAATAAGGGATTGGAGGTTGGAGACGGCGCTTTTGAGGTCATCGGCTTGAGCTGTCATTTCCTCCGAAGCGGAAGCCGTTTCCTCTGCGCTGGCGGCATTGGATTGAGTTACTTTGTTCATCTGCGAGACGGCTACATTGACTTGCTGTATGCCGCTACTTTGATCTTTGGATGCCGAGGCAATTTGAGAGATGAGTTGGTCGACTTGGCGGGCTTTATCTACAATCTGGTGGAGGCTATTTTTGACTTTGGTTGTTATAATCACCCCTATGTTGCTCTTTTGAATGGCATCGTCAATTTTGCTCGATGTCTCTTTTGCAGCGGTTGCAGCTCGTTGAGCGAGGCTGCGCACTTCATCCGCCACGACAGCAAATCCAGCACCGGCTTCACCCGCACGAGCGGCCTCGACCGCAGCATTAAGGGCGAGAATATTTGTCTGAAATGCGATTTCATCGATCGATTTGACGATCTTTGAGATTGCATTACTGGAGTTTTTGATGGCTTCCATGGCGAGAATCATTTCGCCCATTTCATCAACCCCGCTCTCCGCGGATTGGCGGGTAGAAGCGGCTATATTTTGGGCACTACCACTGTGATCGGCGTTGAGTGAAATCATCGAAGCCATTTCCTCCAGCGCGGTGCTCGTTTCCTCAAGGGAGGTGGCTTGCTCATTGGCGCCTTCAGCGAGAGTTTGGCTGGATGCCGAGACTTGAGTGGCTGCTTCGGCGATTTGGGAGGAGGCACTGCCAAGAACCTGAGATAACTTTTGGAGGGCAGTTGAGATGGATCTTGAGAAAAGCGTCGAATAAATGACTGTGATGAGCGAGACAAAAAGGGCAAGACCTAGCATCATGGCCGTACGAGTATCAATAGAGGCCTGCGCATTTTTCTCAATGCGTAGATTTTCGCTGGTCGTTTCTTTGACAACTTGATCAATGAATTTCCGATGAGCTTCGTATTTATCACGCATGATTCCATACAGGATTTCATTCGCTTTTTCACGCTCGCCCTTGTCTATGGCTGGAATCAGCTTCTCAAAGATAATGGCATAAAATTCCAAAGCTGGCATTTGCGAATCCTCCAAAAAGACACGCTTTGTCGCGCTTTCCGGAAGTTCGGTTTTCCAGAAATCATGGCGCTGGTTATATTCCGTCTTGAGTTTCGCGAGAGTGTCCTTGAGGTCCTTGATTTTTGCAGGCGTGTTCTCACCGGCTAACTGAAGGGCGACAAGGTAGCTTTCAAGGATATACGCCGGTGGAGGAAGAATGTCTGCGATCAAATCCTTTCCCCTAACGATGTCTTTATAGATCGGCCCATTCACCCGCAGAGCGCTGAGCGTGTTGAAGGCAAGAATGCCAAATCCCAGAAAGGATAAAACAAAAAGGGCAATTTGAAAATTCAGCCTTAAGCGAAGAGATTTATGATTCATATGTGTGAAGTGGAAGGCGCTTATTATAAGCGGGCGGGTGTTTTGCCGTGGATCTTTAAAAAAAGCAAGCGCCTATCCCAAACCAGATCAAAAAGGACGACATTTTTTTTGACCTTTTTATTTTCCCTCAATCTTTGGGTGGGAGGTGATGGATGTTGGACCTATCAAACAATTCTAAAGAGCCCGATGTTTCCCCGCAATAACAAGGCACGCCTCAATCTCGTTGTGTGATGGTGTTGCTAAATGAGAAGGATAGCTTTTTCAATGCCCCATTTTAAAAACGTTTTAAGAAAGTATTTGACGACTATGGCGTGAAGTGGTTCAAGCATTCGGGCCATTTTTATTTCTGACAAATAAAGGGATTTTACAGCCAAAAAAAGCGCCCATTTTTTACTTACTACATGTCTGCAACCAAAGAACCAAGCGGCGAAACCGTGCTTCAGATCATCAATCATTTTACCCCGATGGTTCTTGAAACGATGGCTGGGTTGACGGCTATTACTGGTGAGGGAAATATCGCTGCTCCGATGGCTTTTGACTTTAACGGAATCGCAGGCTCGGTTTCCTTAAGTGGTCACGCATGTGGCGTTGTTTACACGGCTTTCCCCAACGAATTAGCTAAAATGATTGCGGGAAAAATCTTTGGTGGACCAGTTTCTGACCAAGATGTGTCCGACGTTGTCTCGGAATTAACAAACATGATCGCTGGGAACTTCAAATCACAACTTTGCGATTTGGGTTTCAACTGTACCCTGAGTATCCCGTCAGTGGTCATCGGGGATCAAATTAATATCGCAACGATGACTGCAACGGTCAGCGTTCGTAATGAATATATCGTCGAAGGGTGCCAAGCCCCTCTTGTGGTTCAAACTTTTGCTTTTTTTGACTGATTTTTAAATTTTTCTTATGAGCGTACCTAAAATTCTTAGTGTTGATGATAGTCGGATGGTTCACATGTTTATTACTCGTGGATTTGCGCCCTATGATGTGGATTTGGTCTTCGC
>RFZT01000065.1 GCA_009920585.1 bacterium | reverse complement strand
GTCAGCATTCCCCGATATTTCGCGGGCGAAACCTCGCTGATGTAGGCGGGCGCGATCACGCTGGCCGCGCCGACAGCAAAACCTCCGATGACCCGGTAGATGATGAATTCGAGAGATCCGGTGGCGATGCCAGAGCCCCAGGCGCTTATGATAAAAAGCACCGCCGCGATAACAAGAATCGTCCGGCGTCCGATTTTATCGGCCAGTGTTCCGGCGAAGAACGCGCCGACGGCACAACCGAGAAGCATCGAGGCGACATTGAAACCGGTTCCGATGCTATCGGAGTTGAAGGCCTTCTTGAGGCCATCGACGGTTCCGTTGATGACTCCGCTGTCGAAGCCGAACAAAAACCCGCCGATGGTGGCGACAAGGCTGATCAGGATAACGAATCCTGTGTTGGTGGTGTCTTTTTTCATGAGTTGGGAACTGATGTTATTAGTTTTGTTGAACGGAAAATCGAGGTTTTATGAGAATGTTCGGGACAGACCCCTTTTTTGATACGACGGAATCATGCACCGGCGCGGACGAACGCCTTCATGGTTGCGAATTCCCTGTCTCGGCGATCGGCAACGGGACGGATCGTGTAGGGCCCGACTGCGGCGGGAACAATGAATGTCTCAGCGTAGTGAACGACGAAAGGCTCGAATGCTCCGGACGGGCTCTCGACGACGGCTTCGTCGCCCTCCACGAGATTCAGCACATGGACTCCGCCGGTCTCCTGTCCACCGGTGTTGTGCTCGACTTTTCCCGTGAACCAGTGGCGGCGTGTCTCGATGAACTCTGCGGGGTGAAGTCCGGTGGCCTCCTCCCGCCACCCATCGCCGCGGGCCACCTCGCGGAAGCGGTTCACGAGGTGCTTGGAGGCGTAGGATTCGTCGCGGTTCCACTGGATGACCTTGCTTCCGCGCTCGATGTTCACTGGGCGGGGGAGCCCGTCGAGACCGAGACGGTTCCAATCCCAAAGTTTGAAGGTGAAGATGTAGGGTGTGGCGCTGATCTCCAGAACCATCGAACCGGCGCCCGAACAGTGCAGGGTGCCGGCGGGTATGAGGAAATGGTCGTGCTTGCGGGCCGGAAAGCTGGCAGCGAATTTCTCCGCATAGAAACTTTTCCTGCCTGCCTGCGCCGAGCGAAGGTCCTCCAGCATTTCATCGGGAACGGTGCCGTTTTTGCATCCAAGATAAACCACGGCGCCGGGTTCGGCATCGAGCATGTAGTAGCTCTCGTCCTGCGTGTAAGGGAGCCCGAAATGGGTGCGCGCATATTCCTTCGTTGGATGGACTTGGAACGAGAGATTACCCCCTCCCATGGTGTCGAGAAAGTCGAACCGGATGGGGAACTCCGGCCCAAAGCGGCCATGGATGGGCTCCCCGAGAAGCTCGCACGGATGGCGGAAAACCAGATTGATGGAGGGAATCTCGACCCTTACCCCGCCGGAAAATTCGAGCAGGAGGGAATTCTCCTCGGGAACGCAATCGAAACACCATGCGAAGTTGGGCGGGCCGTCGGGCAGATCGCACACTTCGCGCATCCACTGCCCGCCCCACGGGCCCGGATCAAAAAACGGCACGACGCGGAAAGGCCGGGTGGATGCGGTTGAGAGCGCGGCAAGATGCGCTTCGCCCGTGATCATCTTCGGCTCGCTTGCGGCCGTGGTATCGAGAAGGAAATCCCAGTTCCGCATGGTCTCCTGCTTGAGCCTGTCCGCAACCCTCCAGTCGATGAAGAAGCTGCGTTTGTATTGAAGGGAGGGCTTGAAGCCCCGGTTCCGGGTACCGAGGTTGTCGACCTCGCCCCGGCGCTGGCGAAGCTGCCCCTCCCATCGCGGCATGTCGGCATAAACGAGGAGATCCGCACCGGGAGCCAGCAGGGAGGCGCCGGGCCCAACGACAAGAACGGGGCCCCGTGCAGAATCCGCGGCGATTATCCGGGTGAGCTCCCCAGATTTCTCGGGGCCGATAAAATCGACCATCTGAAGGGTGGCATTGAGGTAGCCGAAAACAGGGTCATCGCCGCCCAGAAACGGCCCCACCATGGCATCAACCTCCGCTTCCGGCTTGAACGCCTCCCGAGTGTCGATCGCAAGGATCGGCTGGAGCCCTGCCGCCAGCCTTGCGAGCACCTCCTCGACATGAACCCCCGGATAGCACTCGACGGCCACAAGAGCTTTGCCAGAGGCCGTTCTCGCAAGAATTGCGGAGCAGATCGATTCCCACCCGCTCCAGCTCGAGTCGGCATGCCCGGGAGGCACGGCGATGCTTGGAAACTTGTCGTAATTCGGGGCACGGAGACCGAGGGATTTGAGGTGGCTCATGATTTATTTTTTTGGAAACCGGGGGCGAACGGTGCAAGGGATGAGGTTTTTTGATGAGGCAAGGCGGAGGGCGTTCAACGCAGCGCCGTAGATCGTGTCGTGAAGCGGCTCGCACAGCCGGACTCCTGGACAGGAATTGCGGATCCCGGATTCCACGAGCGGTTGGTAGGGCGCTCCGGACCTCACGCACCCCCCAAGAAGAACCACGCGGGGAGGTTCGGGAAATTCAAGATTCGCCGCCGTCGTGGAGACAAGCTCGGCGAGAGCCATGGCCCCGCGCCGGAGAACTCCCATGGCCGCCGGATCACCGTCGGCGGCAAGTTTCATGATCGTCGGGGCGAACGAGGCGATCTCGGCGGGTGTCCACTTACGGTTGTAGAGCCTCTCCAGAAGAAAATCCGGATGCGGAACCTGGTAAAATTCCAGCACCGCCGGCAACAGCGGGGTTGGTTTTTCGCGCCCGTCGACCATTCGCACCGCCGTCATCAACGCGTCATGGGACAGACCGAATCCCGAACCACCGTCATCCATGAACCAGGCCCAACCGCCGCAGTTGAAGTAATTCCCCTTTGGATCGCGCCCGAGGCAGCTGCTGCCGGTCCCGGAAATGAGAGCCAGGCCGGCTTCACCGTCAAGTCCACCGGCCAGCGCATTGTGAAGGTCGTTTTTCACCTGGATTCCACCCACCGGGGCAATCCCCCTGGATTCGGCGGCCGCCGTCATTCTAGCCATATCCGCTCCGGACCTCACGGCAGCCAAGCCCAGAAAGGCCGCCTGGACGGGCGAAAAAGCGACGCCTGCATCGGCGAAGGCTGCGCGGGTGGCCAGCCGCAGGTTCTCTGCGGCCACATCCTCCCCCATGTTGTTGAAATTCGAGGAATCGGCCTCACCAAGACCGATCACATTGCCGGTGCCCAGCAGGAGCACGGCACGGGTGCGCGTTCCCCCGCCGTCAATCCCCAGAAAAAAAGCGTTCTCTCCGGTGCTGGAGAATGATGTTTCAGGCATGATGTCCTTCATTGAGAGAGAGGGGCGAAGTAACGCCCCGGAGGTAGTATCTGCTCCCCTGCGCCCTGCCGCTCACGATCTGTTCACTCCACGCCCTGTGGGTGTTCCTCGGATCTCGCATCCAGGAGGCGTAGGTCTGGTCCGCGTAATAGGCGGCGAGCTTGGGGCTGTGCTCCGTTTTGAAAAAGGCGGTGGAGATTTTGTAGTTGGCGGACCTGAGAATCGGGATGGATTTAGGAGTTAGAGGTGAGTGGAAAGAGCAGGCTGCGACCGTTTTCGGGCTCAATGGGGGCATAGGTATAATGATGAGTTGGTCGAAAATATATTCACATTTTCAGCCCCTGTGCTCTTGGTTTAACTTCGAACCTTCCCCGTCCGGCAATCCATCCCGGAAGGTTCCGAACCACCGATCAAGCGGCAGCATTGATTCTCCATAATTGCACTCAAAATAGCGGTGGTGCAAATAGTGGAAATAGGAGCCAATGGGGACCTTGCCCTTCACCACTGGACCTTCGAAACCGAGATGTCCAGAGACCGGCCCCAATGCCGCGTGTTGGAGATCAAAGAGAAAATGGAAAGGGTGCGATGCGATCACGAAATGGATGGCGCAGACGCTCAAATAAAGAAATTGTTCAATGGGGTGCATGGCCATCCCTGACCATGGGTTGACATCCACATTTTTGTGGTGCAAGGAATGGATGCGCTTATACAGAGGCTTCCAGTGGATGAATCGATGGATCCAGTAAAAATGGAATTCGCGCCAGAACGGGATGACTACGATCCAAAGGCAGAAGAGAGCAGGGTGCTCTTCCCAACTCAGATAAGGAATGTAATGGTTCGCAAAAAGCCATAGGCCGAGAACGAGATAACCCGTCGTCATCAACCCACCCACTCCCGCCGTCCAGAAGACATTGTCGTAAACCTGATTGTTGAACAAAAATCGCTTCTGCGGACGATCCGGCCATTGATTCGTGTATTTGCCCTTAGTGCCGTCCACCCGCATCATATACATCAGCAAATAAAAGCTCCCATAGACGATCCAGATCCAAGCCAAAGTCACTAGGTAAACCTGAAGAATCCAACCCCAGTGGAAGCTGGAGCACTTTTCCAATGGAGGCATGAGAAACAGCCAGGTCATCACGGAGATCACGAGCAATCCGGCGTTAATCGGCCAGACGAAGCCCGGCCAGTTGACAAACCAGAGGATCAGTTCGCGTGGTTTGGGTGGCCACACGATCAGAGGGGCGTATTTCGCAGGACAGGACGGCTGCCACTCGCCTCTTGCGTTGCGAGTTTCCCCTGGAGCTGTGGCTGATGATTCCCTAACCGGATTCGTTGAACTATGGAGGGGATCGGTTTTCATTTTTTGTTTTCTGAATGGAATGTTAAAACAGGTGCGACATGTTCATACCGAGGCGCCACGATTGGCGTTTCAAACTCCACCGTTGAGACTTGCGCTGCCTTTTGAGAGCCACCAACCGCGATCTCATATTCCCCTTCCGTGCGGCGTTCCCCCTTTGGGTCCGCGAAGGCGAACTGAAACGGAGTGAGGCCAATAGAAGAAAAAAACTACTCAATAGGTATACAGATTTCATTTAAAAGGGGGTTAGTGAATGCAAATTTGTAAAACTTTTGGGCCCGCCTGTCAGCCTAGCCATTTGGCCAGTTTCTGATCGCGAACTCGGGGTTATTTTCCGTCAGGCTTACTTTCAGTTCCTGAGTTTTTATGGGACTCTGACTTGGAAGATGACTCAAAAGTGAAACTCTGCGCGGCATCGATCTTGACCGGTCCCAACAATCCAGATTCAAGAAGCGGGGTATCTTTGTTGAAAAATTTCCACGTACTGAACGTGACGCGCCCCGTCGAGGGACGAGGCGATTTATTGATCACCCAGTTCGGAATTACAGACAGGCTACGGCCGACCGGCTCAGGCTGATCGCCATGGGTCCAAGTGATAACGTGCGACCAAGTGCAGTCATCCGGTTCCTGCTCATCACCAATCATGCGGTTGGGCCAGGTGTTCGCAACCTTGATTTGAAGGTGGTTTTCGCCTGCGCGAAGGCAGCCAGTCACGTCCACGAGGAATGGGGGTTTCCAAAGGATTCCTAAATTGCGACCATTCAAAATCACTTCAGCAACACTTTTCACGATCCCTAAATCCAGCCGAGTCACTATCGTGGCATCCCGAAGCTCGTCTGGCACCGAGAATCGTTTCTCGTAGGTTGAGATTCCTGAGTAGTATCTCACTCCTAGAATCGAATGTTTGCTGAGTGAAGCCAACTCGGTCAATGATACGGATTCTGGGGCTCCCAACCCTGGTTTGAAAGCGACGGCCCAGTCTTTATTGAGTGGCAAAGATTCCTTCACCGCATTGACGTTGATCTCGCTGGATTGGCCAGATGCCCACTGAACTCGATATGTTCCGGGGTGCCAGACAGTCAGGGATGTATTGCCGCCGCTTGTTGTTGATACCTCGCAGTCAACATCACGAGAGAGAGGTACCCCCTGAGGAATTTGTAGCGTTACGTTCGGGTGCGAATAACACATGCGCTGGTCGTCATCGACGAGATAATCGATGCAGATTTTTTCGACATTGAGGACGTCCGCCGTCAGTTGCTGAAACACGTCCGGGGTAATGCGCAGAGTCCCAATCTGGGCCAGCGCCTGCACTTTATCAGTGAGATCAACAAAGGTTTTTTTGTCCTTTGACGAAGCCATGGCCTTGGCAATTCGAAGTGGCGGCAGTGTTGCTGCTGACCCGCTGTCTTTTCCAGATGTCCGGATGATGCGGGTGAGGTGGTCAACTCCAGGCGTGTTCTGAAACACAACAAAGCGGGAATCGGACGGAGCGCGCTCTTCGTAAACAGGAACCGGTTCCGATTTACCTGAATCAGGATACCAGAACGAGGCCTGCTTCCCTGCTACACGGAAGGATGCAACCACCTCGCGATAGCAATCCTCCTGATTGGAGATGAAATAAATTTCCGTGCCTTCCGCGGTCCGATGATTGAATTCGATTCCGTTTGCGAGTGAACCCGCAAGAACTCCCGCCGCCGAACGGGATTCGCGGAAGACAACATCCGGAGAAATCCCTAGTTTCGTCAGGACCTCTGAGACAGGAAGACCCCAGAAGACATGCCCTTTCCCGTAGAACGCATCCTTGACCGTGATTCCATCCGAGTTCCCCCAAATGGTTCCCGCGAGTTTTTGCAGCACCTCGTCTTGCTGGGGGTAATTGGTTAATCCCGGAATCCGATCCGGACGTGGACCGGCAATGGCGGCACCGGCCTTCACTAGTCGCTCTATTTCCTTGAGGCTTTCCAAGGGGATCTGGCGGTTACTCGGAAGCAGAAGAAGGCGATATCGCATTCCGTCGGGCAGAACGAGGTCGCCGTCCTTGACTGTCATCCGAGATAAGGTCTCGTCATTGCAGAAATCGGTTTTGCAGTCCGCAGGAATTCCCCCAGGACTGACGGTACCAAGCACGCAGATGTCAACAACAGGCATCCCGCGTTGCAGCAGGAATTGGCAACGGGCGAGGTAATCAAACCAAGGACGTGAAAAATCCCACCACGTTTGGGTGCGACTGAATTGAGTTCCCCAGAAATTCATGGTCATGCCAGGGCGCACATGTTCCCAGGGTTGCTGGGCATAGCAGTGCAGAACCATCATATTGATGCCCATGGAAAATGCACGGTCCGCAAAGGCTTTGATGGAGTAAGGGGTCTGCTTCCACTGCGAGTTAATAGGGGTAGACGTGAGTGCCTCGCAACCCACGAGCGGCCTACCATGTGTGTGTGCAGCAGATACCGCAAAGTTGACTGTCCCCCACCCCGCCGATCCTGTCCAGCCCTCACCCATTGGCATATCCGCCGCCCCACCCGCACCAAGCGGGTCAAAGGGACCGCCGTAGGCTTCGTAGTCCATCCCGACCCCCTGTTGACGCGCAAGCTCGGCCAGATATTGATAGTGGTTCTCGATAAAAAGATCGGAAATGGTTTTTTCCATGTCCCACTTGAAACGAGTAGTCTGGTCTGAGCTCCCCACGGTACAACCAGCGAGAACCGGCAACCAGGGTATCAAGTCATAGCCTCGGCGCTTTTGAAATTCCTCGCGAAACTTCGGGGTCCAGTTCTGTTTGCCAGCTTCATAGCTATCGAGTTCGAGATTGTGAAAAGTCTCTCCCACGAGCGGACGCATTCGCTCGATGATCTTTTTTGCGTAGCCTTCAAAATGAATCTTAGTGGCCTCGCGGCTCATCTTATCGCATTCTAATCCCTGCCCTCCCTCAATCGGTGGACCGTTCTTATGCCCAGTGGTGGTATGGCCAAATCGGTAGATCGTCCAGACGCCCTCAGGCGCGCGCCATTTCAAAAGACCCTGCTCATCCATTTGCCCGCTTAGATCAACGATATCCGCTGTCGGGACAGATTGCGCCTTGGCATTTTTCACCGCGAGAACGGCTATATCTCGGTAGTAGTCGAATTTGGGATCGATTTCCGGACGCGCGAGTCTCAATGCATCGGCGCTCGGTCCTTGGACGGTTTGCTCCGAAAACACGACCTTCTGCATCGAGTTTTCCATGGTATTCCAAGGTCCTCCACTCGTGCTCCAGCCCGGACAATTATGAGTCCCGAACAGGATCCCTTGGCGCTTGGCCTCCGTGTTGGCGTAGGTCAACAAGTCCCACCATTGGTCGCCCATACAGGTGATGCTGAGCGGAGACGTGGGATAAGCATTCATCATCAATACACCTCCGATGCCAACATCATGCATGGCCTCCAGATCAGCTCGGATCCCTTCCTTGGTCATGGAACCACCAAGCCAGAACCAATAGAAACGCGGGCGGGCAGCCGAGGGTGGAGTGGCAAAGCCCACTTTGAGATCGTCGGAAGAGCATCCCATAGTCCCTGCACGCGAACCGGAATCCGTCGGCGACTCCGAGAGCGGGATCTGAATGGGATCCGAAACAACCTCCGCTGCGCCAAACGCACAAAGTCCCATCAGGGGCGATACCAAGAGAGCGACGAATCCCAACATGAGGCGTCTGGGGGTGGTATTCATTCCCTTCTATTCAGACTTCATCGTGATCGTGGCTGGCTTGAACCATCGGATTCTGCGGTAAGAACGATAGAAGAAACCAACTATTCAATGGGTATGCAGATTTTATTTGATAGGGATGGGTGAATATGAATTTGTAAAACTTTGGGGCCCGCCTGTCAGCCTAGCCATTTGGCCATTTTCTGAGCGCGAACTCGGAATGCCATTCCATCTCGCTTGCTGTGTGCCTCAGTATTGATCAGCCTCTGATACCAAAAGCAGCTTGCTTTTGGATTTTAGGAGAGGGGCACAGCGCGTCTCTCGGCGCAAGCCTCTCACGGAGACACCAAGACACGGAGAAAAGTTTCTGCCCAGCGCGACGCCGTCGCCATCTGGCTATGCTTCACTATGAGCTCGGCGATTTGTCGGCAACCAAGAATCAGCTCATCGATACCCTGCGACTCGCTCCCGATGATGCCTGGAGCTATGTCGTGCAGTGGAATATTTTCACCTGCGAACAGGGTTCGGATTCTGCCATCCGTTTTTTTACCAAAGCGCTTGATCTGAAGCCCGACAATCCCTACGCGCTCAACGGCCTTGGAGCCGCATCAGCCAAGAGCGGCGACTCGGCCAGCGCCAACGTATCTGTTACCAAAAACTCGCAAACTAAACTTCTCCACGCACCACTTGGCAAACAGCGTGACGGATATCTGAAAGTTTGCGTACGTGATTTTCCCAGCCCGACGCCTCACGATACCGCTACTCGCGGTCACAATCCTTTGCGGCAAAAAGTAACTCTGCCTAGGCAACCCCCCATCGAAGAAATCCGCTTGGTCAACGTGAATGAAATACTTGTGAGAGATTGGCTTGCTGGTGATCTGGCAAAGAAGCACATCACCTCGATCTAATGATGCCAAAACAAGTGCGGGCCGGACTTTTTGGCTGGTCAAATCCGTGAAAGGAAATGGCACGACCACGACATCGCCTGCTACAAGTCCTTCCATGCCTCATCCTCCTCAGGGGAAGACCAATCTTCCGCCCAAGCCGTCTGAGCCAAGGGCAACAAGGATTCTCCTCTTGGCAATGAGGCTGCATTACGGCTTTTCAAAAAAGCTAAAAAATCCAGAACCTCTCGGCGTGTTTCCTCCGGCACACCCTCCAGTTCCGCAAGCAGCATCACAGACGACATACAATGAAAAAATACTGACTCAAGCGCATCGTCAAGGGAAACTCTCCGGAATTCATCGAGAGTCGAGAGCGGTGTCCCTTCTAGCGACTCGTCTCTATGACCGCCGTGCATGCAATCAGGCCGTTCAGACGGGCAGGCGAGCATTGAATCAGTAGTGCTCTTGATCAATATCTAACTCCCTCTGTCTGGGGTCTATTTGAGAGGCGTCAGTTAGTGCTGTCGGAAGGGAGAGTTTTTAAATAGCGGACTGCGGCGCCGGTTCGATCGACGCCGGCACTGCAATGGATGAGTATCGGTTTGGGGAGTTCTTTAAAATGCTGCTCCACGGACTTCAGTTCAATGACTGAGAGCGGCGGTCTCTGGTGATCCACCGCAGGCACATGCCCGACTTGGAAACCTGCATCACGGTAAGCCTGCAGCAAACCGGTCGACTGCGCTCCATATAGCTTCAAATGTTGGTCATTCAAAAGACAGATGATCGATTTCGCTCCCATGGATTCGACTTCTGCGATCCAGTGCGCAACGACTTCCGGCGAGACTGGGGCATTTGCGCCGTAGTCATAGCCAGGTCGTGATGTTGCAAAAAGCACATCGGGTATTTCTTTTCGAATCATTATTTTCGCCGCTTCAGCTGAACTTCTCGGCGAGGCTCATTTTAATAAGGCTTTGATAGGGGACATCCTTTCGATTGGCCTCCTGCTTGATGCGCCCCAGCAACGAAACCGGCATCCGCAGCGAAATCGTCTCAGTGGAAAATTTCAAGTTCGGCATCGAAACCCGAACCGCGTTGGACAAATCCAGATGGTCGGTACTTGTTTCTTCTTCACGAGCTACTTTTTTATCTTTGATCGAGCGCATAGGTTTTTCTTTCTCTTTTGTT
>RFZT01000064.1 GCA_009920585.1 bacterium | reverse complement strand
TGGACAAGCCAAAAACCAGGGGTCGCCTCTTTTTCCACCCCGAAAGCTTTTGGAGCCTCCACGGATAAGCCCATCGGCACATAGACTCGCGGTGCAAAAAGTGGAGCTGGAGCACAATAGAATTTGGACAAAGCAAATGAACTCCAGTTGTCGACCGTAATGAATTTTGTGATCGTTCCGAAAAAATTCCCAACCTCCATCGGATATGGTTTTTTATCCTTAGTCTGCTTGAGATCGTAGAATTTGGCATGCAGGACATTATCGTTTTTGCCACGCATTCCGAAGAAGGAAATCGGGCCGCCCAAGGATGCCTTGCCGCCCGTTGTGGCCAAGCCGCCTTTGAAGCCCAGACCGACGCCGGTGCCGCCCATGCCGGCCATTTTCCCAGCGTTGAAATCGGTGGAGGTGGAGATCGCGGGCATGTCGGGCAGAGACACCTTGGACAGTCCCGTCGTGGTGATCCGCTTGGCCTGAGCTGGCGCGCTCATGGTGTTTTGCTTCTTGGCCATCGTCACCTTGTGTTCCAACGCCCGCTGGCTCTTATTCGGCGAAGGCGGCGCGGAGGTGAATGTGAGCTTGCGCTTGGCCACGATGGATTGAACGACAAAGATCATGGCAATGATCCCAATCAAGACGTGCACAATGACACTGATGAAAAGGAATCGTCGCTCGGTCAATTTTTTCCATAATTTTCGAGGGAGGGATTGCGGCTCATCTGGTGGCGGGACATACCTCTCCAGTGGGGGGCTAGAAAATGCGGGATCTATCGACTCCGCTTCGTCACTCAGGGGCGCGGCATCCTCTGAGCTCGACTCCGTGGGCGGTGCCGCCAAAACCTGAGGTGCCATTTTGGAAATAGCTTGAGTTATGGGAAGTGGCGGGGTTTTTGCCTTGGGAACCGGATGGGGATTGAGCGCAAGCGGCACGGCGGGCAAAATAATCGCTTGGGTGTGCTTCAAAACCGGCATCGTTTTTTCCAGTGGCGACGCGGCGCGGATCACGGCTGCACCGGCGGATTGGTGTAACATCGCAAGCGCTTCGAGAGAGCTGGAGGGACGATCGCTGCGTTCTAACGAAAACAATTGCTCGACCCACATGGTCAACGCCACCGGCAAATCTGGACGCAAACTACCCAGTGGATTGAAGCGATGCCTGAAATGGGAAGCGTACACCTCGGTGACACTGCCGCCTTTAAATGGTCGCTCCAGCGTGAGCGCTTGGTAAAAAACACACCCCAGCGAGTAGAGGTCCGTGCGCAAATCCAGGGGCTCATTGCCGAGTTGCTCGGGGGACATTGCGTAAGGTTCCTCTGAAACCCGAGATTGGCCGAAGTCGAGAATCTTCACGCGGTAGCCGCCCTCGGCCAAGGGCGCGAGCATGATATTCCCCGCCTTCACATCGCGGTGGACGACATTTTTTTCATGAGCGGCCGCGAGTCCCTGCAGGCACTGCGTGGCGAAATCACGGAAGGTCCCCTCGCTCATCGCCTCCACCAAGTCCTCGAGTGTCGGCCCCAGCACCAACTCCATCACGAAAAAAACCTCCACCCCCTGCTCGATAATATCGTAGATCATCACGATATTTGGGTGGAGGAGGTTCGCGATGATACTGGCCTCGCGCAGGGCTGAGTTATCCCCAGCAGGCATCCGCTTGATGGCCGTTCACGGTGCCCGATCCGCCCGACCCCAGCAACCGATCTATGGCATAACGCCCATTCCCGACAAATTCTCTTTCTGGCTCGGCGCTCATTGGTTCCTAGTCACTCGTCCTCCGTGACGGTGAAGCTTACGCTGTCGATCTTGGCGACGGCGAGGGCATTGAGGACATCGACGGTGCGGCTGTATTTGGCCATGCCCTCACTGACGATCGTGACGATGACGGGAGTCTTGGCCGCATCCGCATTTTGCTTCAATCGCAGAAGGGTGCCCTTGAGTTGTGGCAGATCATGGCCGATCGAGGAATCCCTCGGCACATTGGAATCCATCGGCTCATCATTGATGCTGATTTCGCCGCTCTCGGTGATGTTGATCATTTGTTCATCCACAAAATCCGTGCCTCCCGAGGTTTCGGCGACGCCAGGAAGTTGGCTATTCAGTTCCTTTTCCACTTTCACCGCGCCAGCCATAACCATGAAAAAGAGCATGATCACAAAGACCACATCGATCATCGGCGCAATCTGGAAACCTACCGAACCTTCATTGGAATTCATGTCGAGTCGTTTCATGGCGGATTAGTTTTTGCTCGCTGCGGAAAAGGAAATATCGGAGATGCCGGCCTCGGCGGCGGCGTTCATCGCCTGTGAGACATAAACGGCAGGCACATCACGGTCGCCGCGAATGACGCACCGGAATGTCGGGTTTTTTCCCTCAAGGATTTTGTGGTCTCCGGCTTCTTTCGCTGACTTGATCAAGGGCACAAGCTCACTGGTCTGCGCGAAGACCTTTTCATCATAAACGAAGGCGGCTTTTTTTGTTTCGGGGTTCCAGCGGACATTGAGAATGACTTGGGCGCGCTGGCTGTCTTGCTTTTGGGCGTCTGGAGCCACGGGAAGTTTGATGCTTTTATCGACCTTGAGGACTTGGGCGGAAGTGAGCGTCATAAAAAAAATGAGGAGCACTAAAAGCACATCGATCATGGGTGCGACCTGGAATTCCGGTTCGCTACCGTCGCCACCTCCTCCGCCCCCGCCCATTTAGAATACCCCCTTGCGTGTGATGTGAGTTGCCATGGCCTCGATCAAGCGGGGGTTTCGTCCTCTGTGTCTTCAGTGGCTACGCTATCGTTCGACCAGACTGGCATGGCGGCGTAGAGTTCCTCGTCCCCGATATGGACCCCAGCAAGCGCCTCGTAAGGCATTTTGCGGAAGAGACTGCTGATGATATCCTGAATATGGTGCATAACGGACATGGTGCGGTTGCGAATATAGTAAAACGAACCGAACGCCGGGATAGCAATAAAGAGACCCGAGGCCGTAGCCACGAGCACTTCGCCGATCGCACCAGAAAGGCTCGAGGGGTCACCGATACCTGAAGACGCCAACGATCCGAACGCCTTCATCATTCCTGTCACAGTGCCGACCAACCCAATCATCGGCGTACAAACACCGATAACCGAGAGGTAGCTGATCCATGTCTGGATCTTGGCGTTTTCCTTGCCCAGTTCGCCAACAATCCCCTCCTCAACAGCATGCTTACCTTCGCCGAGAAGGCTGATGCCGACACGCAGCACATTTGTTAATGGCGAGGGGTTGGCTTTGCAGTAATTGTAGGCACTGACGTAGTCGCCTTGGCGAAAGAAATTTTTGACTTGTTCCTCATGCTGGGCAGGTGCGGCTTTCTTTAATGTGGTCCGCATCGTGCAGTCGCCGATAAGATAGAATGTGAAAATCGAGCACGCAGCAATCGGATACATGACCCATCCGCCTTCGATGAATAAATCCAATAGCGTTTTGTTATGTACGGCCGGGGCTCCTGCTTCCGCTGGAGCGGAGGCGAAAAGCGCGGCAGTCGATAGGAGCATCGTGGCGGTGATGGTTGCGAGCAGGATATGGTGTTTGATTTTCATGGGTTGATCATTGTGGAGTGGGTAGCTTATCGAGTTCGGTTTTGGCAATCGTTGCCTCAGCCGAATTGGGAAATAGTTGAATGAGTTCGTTGTATTTACTGATAGCGCTCGAGGAGTCCCCCAACCCGGCCATCGCCCGGGCGCTGCCAAGATGGGCTGTCGGTAGAAGCAACTTCTGGTCTGCGAAAAAAATCGGCACGCGCAAGTAGGCCATAATCGCGTCCTCCCACTGGCTCAGTGCCAAGTAGCATTGACCTTTGTTGAGCCAAGCGTTCGCTAGCGTCACGCGGTCTTTAGCAGTCGTGATCGCGACGTTAAAAATCGGCAGTGACTTCTGATACTCGCCCTTACGCACAGCGCTGCTCGCTTCGTAAACCATCGCCAAGAATCGCACCTCTTGGTCAGGAGATTTTTTGAGCTCCTGAATAAGCTCGCTGGCTTCGGTATCCTTTCCGAGAGAAACAAGCGCCATCATTTTCAACTGGGCGACCTCCTGCCACCAATTTCCCTGCACATCACGGAAGGGTAGCAGATCTTCCATCACAGGATTCAGCTTACTGATCACATCCGCGTCATTTCCTTTGAGCATCAAATCGCGCGCAGCATTGATCTCCGGGGGTTCAGGGAAGTTAATGCGAGTGATGCTAGCCACGGGATAGCCCCTCTCCCCCTTGGCTCCTCCAGGTAGGATGAGGGGAACCTTCACATTTGATCCGTCGCGCTTGATCTCGGTCACAGAAACAATCTGACCATCCTTCAACTCAATGGTGATCGGCGGCGGCGGCGGAGTTTCTGCATAAACCGCAGAAGCTAGTAAAATCTGGGCTGCAGCCAGAGTAAAACGGGTCATTGCATTCATTATGGTGTCACTCCTTTCAACTCTGTAAGACGTTTGCGTCCCATTCCCGTTTCCGGAAACGCGGCGATTTTTTCGTTACGCAGCATTTCTTGATAGGTGCGAATAGCGTCCTCTTTTTTTCCGAGTTTTTCAAAGCAGTCACCGCTTTTCAGATAAGATTTCGCGACCCACGGAAGATATTTTTGGTAGCCAACAAAAACCCGTTGGAAGTAGGCATTCGCCTCTGGAAACTTACCAAGTTTGAATTCGACTTCGCCAAGGTAATATACGGCCATAGCCGTAGCATCCCCCCGCCACTCGCGCACGGAGGCGACCTGCTCAAAGACTTTCTTTGCCTCATCGAGTTTGCCTAGCGCCAGTAAAGATTGGGCCTGCCCGAGCGTCACTTCCTTCAATTTCCGCGTGGCCCCGATCACTTCGATGGCCGCAGTGAAAGTCTTGAGCGCTGCTTCATATTCCCCCTTTGCAAGAGCGATTTGGCCGATGCCGTTATAGGCAAAATCAATCACATCGCTCTTCGGAAAATCCGTCTTCAGCTTTTGGAAAAGCACATTGGCTTTGGCTGAGTCGCCCTTCTCCAGCACGAGATCTCCAGTGAAAGCGAGCAGCATCGGGCTGAGATCGTCTGGTTTGAAATCCTCCGCAATTTCCGCAAGGAACTTGTCGTGCGCCGCCGTCTTCTTTTGCAAAAGTGCTACCTCGGATTTCAGGTAAAGCGCGCGCGCCTTCGCTGTCTGAGATTTGCCAACAGCGTCACCAAGCAGAGCATCGATCTCGATATTTGGGTCGGGTTGCGGCTCTGGCGTGGGAGTCGGTGTGGGAACAGGCGTTGACTTCGCCACAGCGGGATCTCCTGAATCCGAAGACGTGGCAGGCAAAGGCTCTGGCGCGGGGGCAACCGGCGCGGGTTTTTTCTTCTTGGCGCAAAGTTGGGCGAGTTGTTGGAGGAGTTGCTCGACCGCCTCACGCTTCGGATCGTCGATGAATTTTTTTGCCGTTTCCGCGATGAATTTTTTCGCCTCGTCCACCTTGCCATCACGCGCCTTGGCTTTGCCAATCCAGTACATCGCCATAGGCACAATCGGGTGCTCGGGGCGGCTATTCACAAACTCCTCAAACATCGTGCTTATCCGCGCCCAATCGCCCTTTTTCTGCAGACTCTTCTGAGCCTCGAAAAGCGAGTGGTTAATGACCTCGTCGGTCGAGGCGATTTTCCATGAGCGGATGTGGCTCTCAATGGCGGCGTCGATATCGTCCTTAGCCAACTCCGAGTCGCCTTGGAGGGCCAAAACCTCGCCGAGCTGGATATCATTTTTGAATTCGGTTTCCCAATCCTTACACCGCTTGATCACATCGTCATACTGGCTGGCCGCGTAGTAACAGAGCGCAAGGCGGTATTTCGCATCCGGCACATATTCACCCTTGGGGTATAGCTGGATGTATTTTTCCAACGCGGGGATGGAGGCCTCGTATTTACCACTGAAGACCAATCCCACAGCAGCACGGTAGTCGACTTCTTGGACATGCGTTCCTTGCGGAAATTCTTTTTTGTAATCCTCGTAGCCCTTGGTTGCCTCATCGTATTTACCGAGTCCAAACTTGGTGTTCGAAAGCAGGAAAAGGATTTCTTCCCTAAATGTACTGGCAGGCCGCTCTTTCAAATTCCGCCCGAAGTGGGACTCCACGAATTCCAAATCCCCCGTTTGCAGCGCCGTCGCACCGAGCAGATAGATCACGGTGTCTGCGTTGGCGCTCTGTGGGTATTTTTGCAAGAATTGATCTCCCAATTTGCGGGACTTTGCGGGTTGGTTTAACTCCGCGTAATTCAGAATCAATCCGAACATCGCCGTCTCGGACTCGGGAGCATCGGGATAACGGTCGAGCACATCTTTGTAGGCAACGATCGACGCCCACTTTTGCCCTGCATCGTAATAGGCTCGCCCAATTCGCAAGTTCACGCTCGCCGCAAGGTCGGGGAGCTTTTTGGACTCTTCCTCCAACCGTTGCGCCTCCGCGATGTCATCCTTGAGGGTTTGTATGAGGGAGATCTGCCTGCTGGCGTTGGCCGATCCTCCCGCCATTGCCGACTTCGTTCGATCGAGTCGCTTTTGCAATTTCGTAATGCGGTCCGTCTGGAACTTGATGATTTCATCACGCGAACGCACCAACTGGTAAACGGCCAAGGCCTCCAAGGGTCTGCCGCTCTGGAGATGATCGTCTCCCATTTCGACAGCCATCGCATTCAGCTTGCCGAGATCATCGATCAAATCGGACTTCCCGAGCAACCGGTTAAAGACAGCCTTTCTTTTTTCGTCCTCATTTTTCTCGCCATACAATGACATCAGAAACATCGCCGCCTTCACCCCTTGGGCATCGCGAACATCCGGCGTGATCAGTGTATCCAGATTTTTAATTGCCTCATCTAAACGGCCCGCTTCCTTCAACGAAAACGCACTGTAAAAAAGCGCCCGGTCGCGAAATTTCGGATCGCTCTCGAGCTTTGCGTAATTCTCGACGGCACCCGCGAAGTCCTTTTTAAAATGCAGCGCCTGGGCGAGATTGAATGCGACATCCTGCGCATGGTTGCCTTTCGGGAATTTCTCTTGGTACTTTTTGAAATTTTCCACCGCCTTGTCGTATTGCTCCAAGTTGAAATGCGCCGCACCCAGCATGAAGAGAATTTCCTCCAACTGCGGAGCCTCTGGGGGAATCTTCGGGGAAAGCTCCTCGAACTTCGCCACCGCCGTGGCGTAGTCACCCGATTGCAAGGCCTTCACCGCACCGTCCGCGAGCGCGTTCAACGCAACCTCCTCGGATGGCGGTTGCGCGGACTGAGCCAACGCTTTCGGCGAAGCCAATGAAAACATCGACGCCACGAAAAAAGCCAAAAACCTATATTTTTTGGAAAGAATCATTCTAGAGGGTGGCAATCGTTTTTCGGGGAGGAGGTTAAACGGTTTGCTTTTGATGCGCCAGACTAAAATTTCGAGGCGCATGAACCAGTCCGACCGTGAGGAGAATAAAAGCAAAGATTCGGTTGCACTCGTTTCGTTCATCGATCAAGGGATCGCCTGGACGTTTTGATTTGGATGTTTGCTCTGGATTCATTGTTAGTGGGGAGGAGTTCGGAAGCGAAAAAACAAAGGTGAGATTTCCAGAGAACATTAATCTATCGCCTTGAATGTGTCTTGTATTTTATCGTTTATTTTTGGTATTTTTTCAGCACTTGAAAACTAAGCCCCCCACCCCCACTTCCGAATTGAAAGCACTGCTGGCAGCTGCAACCACGGCCTTCGCCTACCTCCCCGATGTGTGGTTTTTTGCGAAGGACAAGCACGGGAGGTTCATCGCCGCCAACCCAGCATTTCTCAAGGTCTGCGGTCTCTCGGAGCTGAACGATCTTTTGGGTAAAACCGACTTGGATTTTTTTCCAAAAAAGATCGCGCTATTGTATATGCATGACGATCGGAAGGTCGTGGAGACCGGTGTGAAATTAGAAAATCAAATCGAGCCCATGCCTCCCGGCAAATCGAATACCGCCTTGATCATGACAACGAAATTTCCGCTGCTTTCGGCCGACGGGCGGATTCTCGGTTTGGCAGGCATCGCGAGAAATCTCTCGGAGACCCCAGTGCAATCCAGCGAGATGAATGAGTTCACCAAAACGATCGACCACATCGAGCGCTTCAGCCGCGAACGCTTCGACCTGCCCGCCCTAGCTGCCAGGCAGGGAATGTCCCCGAGCCAATTCGAGCGAAGGTTCAAAAGAATCTTCCAAATGACTCCCTCCTCCTTCCAACTCCAGGTGCGGCTCAGACAGGCCCGAAAGGATCTGCTCGCCACCACGAAATTAATTAGCGAGATCGCCCTCGAGTATGGCTTTTACGACCAGAGCCATTTCACCAAGAGATTCATTGCGGTTTATGGAATCCCACCACTGCGCTTCCGCAAAATGGCGGACGATTCAACGGCAAATGAAAGCGCGTCTGAAATACCTACCCAGCCTTTTCCTATCCTGAATGTTTCGCATCGATCCGGAAAGGGAGGCTGCGGAATTTCGGGCGGAGAGGTGCAGACTAAACGAATTTAAAGAAAAATTGTTGCATCGCCCAACCTAAGTTAGGCATACTTTTTATCTGGACTTCATTTCGGTAATGATTTTTGGTCCTTACTTCTTAATCCAACCCCTAGAAATATTTTAAATATGCAGACCCTGAGTTCACTAGATTACATTGTCTTTTTTGTATATTTTGCCATCGTGGCGAGCTACGGACTTTGGGTCTACAGGCGAAAAACCAAATCCTCAGCCTCTGCTTCTCATGAATACTTTCTAGCGGAAGGTTCACTGACTTGGTGGGCGATTGGCGCTTCGCTGATTGCCTCGAACATTTCTGCCGAGCAGTTCATCGGAATGAGCGGATCGGGATTCACCATGGGGTTAGCCATTGCGACTTACGAATGGATGGCTGCGGCTACGTTGATCATCGTGGCGGTGTTTTTCATACCAGTCTATCTAAAGAATAAGATCTACACGATGCCGCAGTTTTTGAATCAGAGATACAATAGCAAAGTGGCCATGATCATGGCGGTTTTTTGGCTGCTTCTTTATGTTGGAGTGAATTTGACTTCCATTTTGTATCTCGGGGCCCTGGCGATCAACAGCATCTCCGGAATCAATCTCACACTTTGTATGGGACTGCTCGCGATATTTGCCATTTTTATTACTCTGGGAGGCATGAAAGTCATCGGCTACACAGATGTGATCCAAGTGTTTTTCCTCATCTTGGGGGGCCTGATTACGACTTATCTTGCCCTTGACCTTGTGGCCGAGAAATTTGGTGGCAATGGGATGTTGGAGGGGTTGGGATTCTTACAAAACAAGGCGCAGGATCATTTTCAAATGATTCTTCCTAAGGAAAACAAGTATTTCATGGACTTACCGGGACTGACCGTCCTCCTGGGCGGCATGTGGATTGTGAATTTGAATTATTGGGGTTGCAATCAATACATCACTCAAAGAGCTCTCGGAGCGGACTTGAAAACAGCTCGTTCCGGCTTGTTGTTCGCGGCATTCATCAAGCTCTTGATGCCAGTGATCGTCGTCTTGCCGGGTATCGCCGCTTATGTTCTCTATCGGGAAGGAAACTTCCAGGCAGAGATGCTTCAAAACGGAGAGCTCAATCCAGATCGAGCCTATCCCGTGCTGCTCAATTTATTGCCAACTGGGTTGAAGGGAGTGGCATTCGCCGCATTGACCGCGGCCGTGGTGGCTTCCCTCGCAGGTAAGGCAAACAGCATCGCCACTATCTTCACGCTGGATGTCTATCTGAAGAAAATCAACCCGCAAGCAGACGAGAAGAAAATGGTGTGGATTGGTCGTGCCACCGTGGTGGTTGCGATGCTTATTGCCGTGATCATTGCTCCTTTGTTGGGCATCGACAAAAAAGGCGGTTTTCAGTATATCCAAGAGTATACGGGATTTGTTTCCCCTGGGGTATTTGCGATGTTCATACTGGGATTCTTTTGGAAGAAAGCCACATCGAGCGCCGCTCTTTTTGCGACAGTCGGAGGCTTTATCATGTCGCTCATTTTCAAGTTTCTACCTAATTTCGCGGATCTTTCGTTCCTGGCCTCCTCGGGCTTTGCTAAAGCCAATGAGCACGGAGTTTATGAAATTCCCTTTCTCGACCGTATGGGCTTCGTCTTTGTCTTAGCAATGATCGGAATGATCCTCATCAGCATGTATGAAGTCAGCCGGGGCGTGAAAACCAATGGACTGGAAATTGATCGCTCGATGTTCAAAGTGTCCAACGGCTTTGCTGTGGGAGTTCTGATGATTCTTGGAACGCTTGCCGCTCTTTACACGATCTTCTGGTGATATCGGGCCCGTGTAATACCAAAAGCCGCTTGCTTTGAGATTTTAGGAGAAGGGCACAGTCTGTCCCTCCTATGTGCGTTGGCGTGCTCCTTGGTTACGATGGGCAGGGTGCGAGAAAGTAGACCAGTCTCCACACGGCCGAGA
>RFZT01000063.1 GCA_009920585.1 bacterium | reverse complement strand
CTGCGCGATCGCGCTTGGCATGTGCCACGCGAGATCGATCCGGTTCGCCTAGGCGAGGCTTGCACACTTTTCACCGGACGCCATGACTTCGCTGCTTTTTCGCTCCGACGCACGAAAGAACCCGAGCAGACGATTCGTACGATCACCTCGATCCAAACTGAAATCCACGGCCCACAAATCCAACTGACCTTCGAGGGCGAGGGCTTTCTTCACAAAATGGTTCGCATGATTTCCGCCGCCATCATCCGTCACGCCACCGGCAAAGTCGGGCTCCAGGATTTGAAAAACAGCCTCCAAGATGGAGCCCCCACCTTTGGCCTCGTCGCTCCGGCTTGTGGACTGAGCCTCGTTCGCGTGCTTTACGAAGGCTCGAACTCCCAAGCGGAAAATGTCGCCGCTTGGCCGAGGTAGAGTCCGTCGTCATCGGTGACATTCCAGACCGTGGCCTTCTTGATTCGAAATCGGCGTCCCGTTCGTGAAATCCGAATTCCGCTGTAATCATCAACGAATCCCGTCGCCTTGACTTGCCGCAAAAATTCAGCCCGCCGGGCCTGATGAACAGGCTCGGCGGTTTCCCTCGAAGGAGTTTGGGTGAGGGTTTCCCAATCCAATTCCCACAATCCGAGCGCGGTCATGTTTGCGTAGTTCAGGATCTGTTCGGCCTCGGCGCCCCCTGATAGCACAACAAAGGGAGCCTCAAAAAGCCGCTGGGCGTCGAGCTCAAGATCATCACTGGGTTCAATCAAATGCCGACCGGTGCGCTGGCGGTATGTACGGAGCAATAACGCGCCATGCTCCACAAGAAATTGCCTCTGCTTACTCCAAATACTCATTTTGAAGCCTTAGCCGACTTTACGACCGCTGGCGATCCGCGATTTCACAACTAACGGCTATCGTGACTTGAGTTTCTTTCACCATTCCGCTCGAATACGAGGCATGAAACAATTGCTACGCGAAGTCCCAGACGGTCCGCCCGCCCTCGGCCCTTACTCCCTAGGTGTGATCACCGAGGGAAAATTTGTATTTGTATCTGGCATGACGCCATGGGATCCGACAACGGGAAAGATCGAGCGCGGCACGATCTCCCGCCAGACGGAACTCGTCTTGGATAACGTCAAAAAAGTCCTCCATGCCGCCGGCGTAGGCTTTGAAAGTGTCGTTAGCTCCCGCGTTTATCTTTCCAATCTCACGCCGGAAAACTTTCAGGAAATGAACGCCGTTTATATCCGATACTTCGGAGATTCGAACCCTGCCCGCACAACGATCGGCGCCCAACTACCGGGGTTGTTTGATGTCGAGATCGAATGCGTCGCGAATATTTTAAGTTGACGCAGGCCAATCACCCACTAACCTCCCCAACTCACTTCACGATTTTATGAAACGCACATACCAGCCTTCCAAGCGCACGCGCAAACAACAATTTGGTTTCCGCGCCCGCATGAAGACCAAGGCAGGCCAAAAGGTGTCGAAGTCCACTTCGCAAGACACACCCAGGCCTAATAACGGCCGCCTGCGTTTTCCCAAATCCGCTCGACTTCGCAACAGCGGAGATTTCACGCGCGTTCGGGACCAGGGAAAAGCATCCCAAACTCGCCTCCTGCGAGTTGGGATTCTTCGATCTGACGACGCGTTTACCGCTCGCATTGGCATTATCACCTCTCGCCGTGTGGGAGGCGCTGTGATTCGAAGTAAAGTTCGCCGCCGTCTCAGGGAGATTATCAGAGTCTGTCGGGAATCGATGTCAGCTGGAGCCAGTGTGGTGATCGTTGCCAAGTCCGGTGCCGCCACAGCTACCTTCGAAGAATTAAAGTCCGAGTGGTTGCTTCTTGCCCGACGTCTTTCTATTTTGCCGTCTGCCGAATGAAATTTCTGCTTACATCCGTGATCCGGTTTTACCAACTCGCTCTCTCGCCTTTGTTACAGGTACTTTGCGGGCCCGGTTGCGGTTGCAGATTCAGCCCCTCCTGTTCACACTATTTCCTCGAGGCCCTGCGTACACACAGCACGATGCAGGGAACCTTCCTCGGGATACGCCGCATTTTGCGGTGTCACCCCTGGGGCGGATGTGGTTACGACCCCGTCCCGCCCGCCTTCAAGCCTCTCACTTAGAATAAATTAATGGACCGTAAATCTTGGATCGCCATCGCTCTCTCTGTTGCCGGCCTCTTCGCCTGGCAATGGTATGTGAGCAAATACTACAAACCTCAACTGGCCAAAGCGACCGCTGCGACGGCAGCTGCACCAACGCCAGTGACGACTCCTGCGGTGGATTCCACTCCCGAGCCAACCCAACCCGCCGGAACCTCGCTTTCGGCTCGCGCGGAGTCCCTCTCAAACGCAAATGCGGAATTTATTTTCAACAACGGCACCGGTGGTATCGAGCAAGTCGTCCTTCGTATGCACAAAGGCGAAAATGCATCGCATGTCTCGCTCAATCGCAGCCGCTCGATGCCGATCGGGGGGCTCGGATTCAATCCTGGTGAGGTTCTAGGCGGATTTGAGATGACCACCGACCCCGCCAAAGGCGAGGCCGTCTTCTCCAGCAAACAATCAGGCGGCCTCGAGATCGCCAAGCGTTTCACTGTCCCCATGGGCGAGAACAAGGACAAGCCATACGCTATCACCCTTGATGTCACATTTAAAAACCCAGGCACCGCACCCCTTCAAGTTCCCGAATTTTTTATCGGTACCGGCGGAGCCGCTCCGCTTCACGTGAATGACCTGCCTATGTACACCCGTTTCGACTGGGGACATGGCGGGAGCATGACGAATATCGACGTGAATTGGTTCTCCGCGAGTTCGGTCCCGATCATCGGCATCCCGATTCATGGCCTGCGTCCGCTTTACGACGAGACGAAACCTGACATCCAGTGGGTCGCCGTGACAAGTCAGTATTTTTGCACCATCATTACTCCGAAGGATGCCAGCCAAGCGCAATCCGTCTGGTCGAAGCGGTTCGACGCCCCGAGCTTGAACGGCAAACCAGTCTTTGGAATCCAAGGCGGCCTCAAGGCAAAAGGCTTCACCTTGGCAGCGGGCGCCAGCGAAACCCGCTCATTTGAGATTTACGCCGGACCGAAGGAACTGCCCCTCCTCCGCAAGCTCGGTGCCACGCAGGACAAAGTGATGAATTTTGGAATGTTCGGATTCGTGAGCGAGTTCCTGCTTTGGGCCATGAATGGCTTGCACGGGGTCCTTGGCAACTACGCGGCCTCGATCATCATACTCACGCTCCTGATCAAATCCGCCCTCTGGCCGGTTCAAAACAAAGCCACCAAGGAAATGCGGAAAATGTCATCCCTTTCTCCAAAGATGACCGAGATGCGGGAAAAATATAAAGATAACCCGCAAAAATTGAACGAGGAGACGATGAAGCTCTATCGGGAATATGGCGTCAATCCGTTCAGCGGATGCCTGCCGATGCTCATCCAAATCCCGATTTTCTTTGGCTTTTATGCGATGCTCGGCACCGCCATCGAGCTCAGGAACAGCTCGTTCTTCTGGGTTACGGATCTCTCCCAACCCGACACCATCACGCACTTACTCGGCTTCCCCATCAATATCCTTCCCATCTTCATGGCTGGAACCATGGTCTGGCAAATGATCATCACTCCAAAAACAGGGGATGCCATGCAGCAGCGCATGTTTTATTTCATGCCGATTATCTTTCTGGTCTTCTGTTACAACTACGCCAGCGGACTCGCGCTTTATTGGACAACGCAGAATCTTTTCTCTATCGTGCAGCTGTATTTCACACGAAACCAACCCCTGCCGACCTTGGAAAAGAAAAGCATCATTGCCAAACGCGAGGCGCAGCAGGCCAAGAAAAAATCTAAGAAACCTCCTACACCATGAACCCAAGTCCTGCTGAAATCCTCGACACCCTTCTTGGCTACCTAGGATTTGCCGTCACCATCCAAGAGGAACAGCGCGACGGCCAGCAGGTGCTGCAGATTTTTACGCACGAGTCCGATCGCCTCATCGGTCGCCGCGAAGAAGTCCTGGATGATCTCCAGTATCTTGTGAACCGGATTCTTTTGGCTCAGACACCCCCGGCGCCCCGCGTTTTTGTCGATATCGAGCACTTCCGCGCGATGCGCGATGACGCCCTCGTCGCCAACGTCCAACAACTCGCGAAGGCCGTGCGCGTCACCGGACGGTCCATCCAGACGGATCCTCTGAATTCCTACGACAGAAGGATCGTGCACAACGCCTTCAAGGATGACCCTGAAGTCATGACCTGGAGCCCTCAGGATGACTCGCGCGTCAAGCGCATCACATTGCGTAAGCGCCAAGCAGCGAGACCCGCCGACTAGCCCCACTCCGCGTGTCCAAGGCATTCCAATATCTTCTCTCTCTTCCGCCGGCGATGGCGAGGGATTTCTCGACCCTTTTTCCCGATGCCCCACGCCCATGGTTCGCGACCTGCGACCCGCCAGGTGGAAAGCTCGGCTCGGGCGGTGGCATCGCTCAACTTCTCTCCGATGCTTGGACAGTCGATGGGGGAAATTTTGACGCCTGGTTGGAAGCAAAAAAGCGATTGGTACTATTGGCAGGCGGACAGAGCCGCCGCCTCCCCAGCTACGCCGCCACTGGCAAGGCACTCATGCCCGTGCCCGTGATGCGCTGGTCGCATGGGCAGCGGTTAGATCAGACCCTTCTCGATCTTCAGGCCGATGACTACGCCCGCATCCTCGCACAAGCTCCCGACTCCGCCAAAATCCTCATCGCGAGCGGTGATGTGTTTTTAAAATTTCCCGACGAAATGCCCAACATTCCTCAAGCCGATGTCGTCGGATTTGGAATGATGGTCAGTCCGGAAGTCGCGTCACATTTTGGGGTCTTTTTCTCTCCCCGAGGATCGCAGGGCGAAGTCGCTTTTTTCCTCCAAAAGCCCACTCCGGAAAAAATCCGCGAACTCGCTGCGGACTATTCCTATTTTGTGGACACGGGGCTCTGGCTCCTGAGCGCGAAGGCCGCAAGCCTGCTGATGCAGCGTTGCGGATGGCAAGGCGAGGGATTCGCCGGCGATCGAGCAACCAACTATGAGCTGTATGCCCAATTCGGTCCCTCACTTGGAAAAAATCCCGTCGAAAGTGACTCCGAGATCAACGCTCTAACTGTGGCAATCGTTCCAATGGCCGGCGCTGAGTTTTACCATTTTGGCACCACCCGACAGATGATCGAATCCCTCTCGGGGTTGCAAAACCGATCCACCGGACGCATCGAGCAGGATGATTTTCTGAGGAAACCGCATCCCGACATGTATGTGCTCAACTCGAGCTTCGCCTTCAAAAAGCGCTCGCCCGATCATCGCATGCTGTGGATAGAAAATTGCGCTCTGCCGGATGACTTTCTTCCCTCCGGAGAAAATGCGCTCACCGGTCTACCAAAGGGTGAATGGTCCTTTTCGCTTGCGCCCGGTGACTGCATCGACTGCGTTCCCGTCAGCGAAGGCGCCTTCGTAATTCGCAACTACGGTTTCGACGATCCCTTTTCCGGACCGATCGAGAAGGCGCTTTGGATGGGGCGTCCCGCACTCGAGTGGTTTGAAAAGCGTGGCCTTTCTTTATCTCAAGCTGGCATCGCCCCCGGCACGGACATTCAGGAGGCGCCGATTTTTGCTTCGATAGAAAACCCGACCTCGTCATGGATTGATTGGCTTTTGAGTGGAAAAGCTCAGCCAGGTGCGGCAGAGGCTTGGCTCGCAGCGCCCCGATTCAGCGCGCGAGAAATCGGCGAACAGGTGAATCTAGCGAGACTCCTCACGCAACGCCGCGAACTCTCCGCTAAAGCCTCTCAGCGCTTTTGGGAACACCGTTCCAGCAATCCCTTTTTCCGCGTGGATCTCGAAAATGCCGCAGGGATTTACGCAGCGGGCCCCCACGAACTGCCATTACCCACAGCGGACACAAGCGACGCCCTGCGCCGCATGCATGAGCAAGCTTTTCTCTCCGCCGTTCAGCGCTCACGTAAGCTGGACGGATCCAATGCGGAGCGCCAGGCCTTCGCTGCGCTTTCGGAACGCATCATCGATTTCTGCCGACCCGTCGCTCCCCAAAATTCTCTGATCGACGACCAAATCCTCTGGGCCCGTTCTCCCGTGCGACTCGATCTGGCGGGGGGATGGAGTGATACCGCTCCGTTCTGCCTGAAACACGGCGGTGCTGTCGTGAATCTCGGTGTCGATCTCAATGGCCAACCCCCAGTACAAGTTTTTGCCAAAGTTTGCCAGGAGCGCCACATCCTGATCCGCTCCATTGATCTCGGAGCCCAGACAGTGGTTCACTCTTTTGCTGAACTGGAAAATTGCTCGCAAGTTGGCGATGCCTTTTCCCTCGCGAAGGCCGCTTTCTGCCTCGCAGGTTTTCACCCCCGCTTTCATCGAGGGGCCCCAGCTACGTTGGATCAATTACTGGGTGAGTTCGGGGGCGGCATTGAAGTCTCTCTCCTTGCCGCAACACCAAAGGGATCGGGCCTCGGCACCAGCAGCGTCCTCGCCGCCACCTTGCTCGCCGCCCTCGCTTCGACCGGTGGCCTAGGTTGGGATCGGGAGGAGATTTTCCGGCGAACTATGGCCCTCGAGCAAATGCTAACTTCCGGTGGCGGTTGGCAAGATCAGGCTGGCGGCATCTACCATGGGGTAAAACTCGTGGAGACGATGCCGGGACTCGATCAAGTTCCCACCGTGCGCTGGCTACCCGAGCAACTCCTCGGCCCCCTCACCGCTAATCGCATGGCCCTGCTCTATTACACAGGAATGACCCGCGTGGCCAAAAATATCCTTCAGGAAATCGTGCGCGGCATGCTGCTAAATTCCCACTCGAAGATGGAAGTCCTCTTCGCCATTCACAACCACGCTCGGGCCGCCTACCAATCCATCCAAAAGGAAAATTGGACCGACCTTTGCCGAGTCGTGCAGACCAGTTGGGAACTGAACCAAGCCCTTGATGCAGGCACAAACCCGCCCGCCGTTGCCTCAATTATCTCTTCCGTGAAAGACTACACCGCCGGCGTCAAACTCCTCGGAGCCGGCGGAGGTGGATACATGCTGCTTCTCGCCAAGGATGAAGAGGCTGGCAACCGCATTCGTGAGAAACTCACTGCCGCTCCGCCAAATCCGCGGGCCCGCTTTGTGGACTTTTCCATTTCGTCGTCCGGACTCCAAATCACACGCAGTTAGAGCTGAAAGAGAAAAGTTGCCTTGCGTGTGGAAATGAGACCATCCTTTTCTCACCATGCCCAATCTCCTCGCTCTCCTAAATGGTAACACCTCCCTCGCCGGATTCGCGGCCCACCTCGACGCCGGTTTTCTATCCGAAGCCCAAGCACGTCTCGCCGAGGCATTGCTATCCGAGGATCAGCCACACCTCTTCACTGATTGGGACTCCCCGGGAGTGCGAGACGAAGAAAAGCGCGCTTTTTTAGACACCCTCCTCACTGCACATCAGGCCTACCCTGGAGGACTCACCGGCTACATTCATAATGCGCGAACCCTGCTTGCTCAGGCTTCTTCTGGAGCTAATCCCTTTGATGGCTGCACGCCCACACAGCCTGATCTGGTCGACCTCTCTGCTTTCGGGGCAGATTATGATCAAGCCGAAGCTTTGGGGCTGCGCTGTTTCGCGGATACCGCTGTCGTCCTCGTTGCCGGCGGCCTAGGTGAACGCCTCGGCTACCACGGCATCAAACTTGATATCCCTGTCGAAGTCACCGAGAGCACCAGCTACCTCGCCCATTTTACTCAAGTCATCTTGGCCGCTTCCCGCCGACTCGGTCGCAATATCCCCCTCGTCATTATGACCAGTCGTGAGACGAATGAAGGAACGCGCGCCACACTCGCTGCGAATGCCAACTTCGGCCTCGCTCCCGATCAAATCACGATCCTCTGCCAAGAACTTGTCCCGGCCCTTTCGGATATCGATGCCCATCTCGCCCTGGAGGGAAAATACAACCTCATCTTGAAACCCCATGGTCACGGCGATATCCATATGCTCCTGCATACCAGCGGCACCGCAGAAAAATTCGCTGCCGCCGGCGTGCGCTATCTACTTTTCATCCAAGATACCAACGGTCAGGTCTTCAACGCCGCCATGGCGGCCATCGGCGTTTCCGAGTCGCACGGCTACGATTTCAATTCAATTGCCGTGAACCGCATCCCAGGCGAAGCCGTGGGCGGACTCGCGAAGTTGGAAAAATCAGGCTGCCAGCCCTTCACCCTCAATGTGGAATACAACCAACTCGATCCACTCCTTCGCGCCACAGTGAGCCCGGAAGGCGATGTTCCCGACGAACGGGGCTTCTCCATCTTCCCCGGAAACGTCAATCTCATCGTCCTCCGACTCGCCCCCTATCTTCGCGTTCTTGAATCTTCCCGTGGCATCATCGCGGAATTCGTAAACCCCAAATTCTCGGACCCCGCGCGCACCAAGTTCAAAAAACCGGCACGCCTCGAAACCATGATGCAGGATCTTCCAAAACTCTTCACCTCGGGTGAAAAAACCGGTGTCACCGTCTTCGATCGCACATGGTGTTTCAGCGCCTGCAAAAACAACCTCACCGATGCCGCCGCAAAGGTCGTGCAGAATGGCCCCGCTGAAAGCGCATCCAGTGCGGAAAACGACTTCTACCTCGCCGGTCGCATGAAACTCCGCGCCGCAGGAGCGGAAGTGAATGATGCCCCAACACGCCTTATACGAGGCGTCCCCATCACGCCCGGACCACGCGTGATTCTTCGCCCCTCCTTTGCTCTCACCTTGGCTGAGGTGCGTGACCAAATTCAAGGCGGCCGAATTTCCGCAGATGCCACCCTCGTCCTTGACGGCGACATCCGCCTCGAAAATGTCAACGTGGATGCTGGCGCGGCACTTGTCGTGCATGCCGCACCAGGTGCCTCCGTCACAATCAAAGACGCCACCTTCTCCGCCAAGCCCACCTTTGAGATTCAGGAACTCACTGACGCCGAGATCGCATCGCCGGATGTACCCGAGTATCTCCGCATCCGTGGCTACCGCATCACCAACCAAGGCGCGAAAATATTCACTATCACCCAGCCAGGTAAATGGATCATCACCCCGCAGGGCGAAGTCCATTCCGCTTGAGTTGGAATCAATGGGGTATTCGGGCGAATTTGCGTTGAACATTCAGCGCCTTTTGTCTCTAATTGTTTGGATGAAGTTACTCCTTTTCCCATGAGGATTAATGTCAACGTGCGTTGCTGGATGCTCCACAAGTCGCAATAATATGAGCACTGGTCACGTGTCACCCCCCCATGTAACGGACAGTGCTACAAATAATTGGATGGGGTACCGCGACGGCCAAAATTAACGGTCGTGAAGTAAAAATCACCGAAGGTCAGCTATACAGATCGTCACAAAATGAACCGCAAATTGAAAAAGATAGTTCAACTAGCAGTCGAATATTAGAGAAATTCAAATCTAGCAAAAGCACGCCTAAAAAGTCCGCATCAAGCAAGAAAAAAAGCGCTCAAAAAACACGCTATGTTGAACCGTGAGCCTAATATTAGGCGCATTGATATCGTTTTGAGCTAATAAACTCGGCAAAAAAGAAACCTCAGAGAGAGTGGGTGGATTCGGTTTAGGGCCCTCAGGGTGGACGCAGCCCTACTTCACGAGCGGGGAGATTTTTTCTGTGATCTGGGCGGCTTGAGCGGTGGCTTCGGAGAGGCTGCGGGCGGGTTTTTGTCCAGGGCCGCCGGGAACGCCGGGGCGGGCGTGGCCGATCTGGCCCATGTAGGCGGAGAAGAGAATGAGGCGGCGTTGGTCGACGAGGCTGCGGATAGCGGGTCCGTTGCTCGGAAAAAACAACTCAGCCGATGTGGCGGAGCCGAGATTGGCACCTAGAAATTGAGTGAGGATTTCGCGCGCCATCACCCAATGCCCATTGCGGTCGGGATGGACGCCGTCTGGTTGAAATTTGAAGGAGGGGTTAGTTTTTCTGATCTCGTCGAGTTCGCGCCGCATCGGAGAGTGGATATCGACCACAGTCCAGCCCTCGGCGCGTTTCGAGACGAGCCATTGGGTGAAGGCGACGAGGTTTTGCTCATGTGGGTCCGGCGCGTTGGCAGAATCGTGGATGGGCGGGGTGCACAAAACGACCTGTTTTGCACCGGCTTTCAAGGCCGTGTCCCGCAAGCGTGTGATCGCCTCGCTGAAGCGCTTGAGGCCGGCGTCATTGTTTGGCAAGCCGCTGCCATCGTTCATTCCGTAGCAGGCCACGACGAGGTCGGGTTTCGTGGCCGCAAGGGTGCGCTCGAGTCGGGCGCTGATACTTGGTCGTGGAAATCCAAATTTTTTCAGATGGTTGGCATTTTCTTCGGGCAAAAGATCCGTAGCTGTTTCGCTCGCGAGACCGACGTCGATGACTTCGATTTGATGGCCTTGAGAGAGGAGCCAGCATTCAATATCGGTCACGTAATCGCCGGC
>RFZT01000062.1 GCA_009920585.1 bacterium | reverse complement strand
GAGCGCGTGCGTGCTTTTTGCGAACCTCTACAAAACCTTCATCGCCTCGGATTGCTCGATGGTCGAAGTGAACCCGCTCGTTATCACTAAGGGCGGCGACGTACGCGCCCTCGATGCGAAATTCAATTTCGACGACAACGCCCTCTTCCGCCACCCGGATATCCAAGCCTATCGGGACGTTGAAGAGGAAGACCCGCGCGAAGTCGAAGCCTCGAAGCACAATCTCAGCTACATCGGGCTCGATGGAAATATCGCCTGCCTAGTGAATGGAGCCGGACTCGCGATGGCGACGATGGATATCATTAAACACCACGGTGGCGAACCTTCCAACTTCCTCGACGTAGGAGGTGGAGCCACCGAGCAGCAGGTCACTGAGGCGTTCAAGATCCTTGTCTCAGACAAGCGCGTGAAAGCTATTCTGGTGAATAGCAAGTCACTGAGGCGTTCAAGATCCTTGTCTCAGACAAGCGCGTGAAAGCTATTTTGGTGAATATTTTCGGCGGTATCATGAAGTGCGACATCATCGCTCAAGGCATCATCAATGCCGTGAAAGCCGTCAACCTCCCCGTGCCTCTCGTAGTGCGCTTGGAAGGCACCAACGTCGAAGCCGGCCGCAAGCTCCTTGCGGAATCCGGTCTCAAACTCACAACCGCAACCGACATCGCTGACGCCGCTCAAAAAGTCGTCGCCGCCGCAGCCTAATTTTTCACCATGTCCATTCTCGTTGATAAAAATACGCGCCTGCTCGTTCAGGGCATCACTGGCAAGTCGGGAGCGTCCCACGCGAAGTCCTGTATGGAATACGGCACCAATGTCGTTGCGGGCGTCACGCCCACACGCGGTGGTGAGGTTTTCGAAAATAAGGTTCCCGTCTTTGACACCGTCATGGAAGCGCGCCGCGAAACGGGTTGCAACGCCACGATGATTTTCGTTCCACCGGCTGGTGCAGCGGACTCGATTCTCGAAGCGGTTGACGCCGGCATCGAGCTTGTCATCTGCATCACCGAAGGTATCCCGGTCATTGATATGATGAGAGTCAAGGCCGCTATGGCTAAAAGCTCCTCGCGCCTCATTGGGCCAAACTGCCCAGGCATCATCACCCCCGGCGAATGCAAAATCGGCATCATGCCCGGCTACATTCACAAGCCCGGCAAGGTCGGCGTAGTCTCACGCTCTGGAACCCTCACCTATGAGGCCGTCTGGCAACTTTCCAGCCGCGGACACGGACAATCCACCTGCGTCGGTATCGGTGGCGATCCGATCAATGGCACATCCCACCTCGACGTGGTGAAAATGTTCAACGATGATCCCAACACGGAAGCCTTTATCATGATTGGTGAAATCGGCGGCACGGCAGAAGAAGAAGCCGCCGAGTGGATCGCCAAGAACTGCAAAAAGCCAGTCGCCGCCTTCATTGCCGGAGCCACAGCGCCTCCCGGTCGCCGCATGGGTCATGCTGGCGCCATCGTCAGCGGCGGTAAAGGCACCGCACAAGGTAAGATCGAAGCCATCCAGGCCGCCGGCATCGAAATCGCCGTCACGCCTGCGGATATGGCTGACGCCCTCCTGCGCCGCATGGCGCGCTAAGCTGGCAGCAAAACATTCCTTCTGGAAAGCGGAGCCCGTAAAATCTCCGCTTTCCACGAAATGGCGCGGGCGTATTCCATCTCTTTCACTTAGACGATCGGATTCAAATAGCTCCCCCAACCTCGGCATCGTTTACTTTGACCGAAAGGTCAAAAATCCTTATTCTCAAAATTTTCCACTATGGCTACCCAACCCACCATCATCTACACGAAGACCGACGAGGCCCCGCTTCTGGCCACTTACTCCCTGCTGCCGATCATCCAGGCTTTCACAAAGCACTCCGGCATCAAGGTGGAGATGAGAGACATTTCGCTCGCGGGTCGTATCCTGGCCACTTTTTCCGACCGCCTACCGGAGTCACAAAAAACGCCCAACACTCTGGCTGAACTCGGCGCTCTGACCCTCCTACCTGAAGCGAACATCATCAAGCTTCCGAACATCAGCGCCTCGCTCCCGCAACTGAAAGCCGCCATCGCCGAACTCCAACAACGCGGCTTCGCCCTACCTGATTATCCCGAAGTTCCATCGAATGACGTCGAGAAGGATAACAAGGCTCGCTACGACAAAATCAAGGGCAGCGCGGTCAATCCTGTGCTCCGCGAAGGCAATTCCGACCGCCGTGCGCCGAAGGCGGTAAAGGACTACGCCCGCAAGCATCCACACAAAATGGGCGCATGGTCGCCCGATTCGAAAACACAGGTTGCCACGATGGGCCGTGACGATTTTTTCTCATACGAGAAGTCGCTCACCCTCCCCGCTGCCACCACGGTGAAAATCGAGTTCGTTCCCACCGTTGGCTCACCAGTCGTATTGAAGGATGGTCTCAAGCTTCAGGCCGGCGAAGTTTTCGACACCACCTTCATGAACTGCAAAGCGCTTGAAGCCTTCCTTGCCGCGCAGATTTCTAAGGCTAGCGACCTAGGTGTGCTTTTCTCACTCCACCTCAAGGCGACCATGATGAAGGTCTCCGACCCGATTCTCTTTGGCCATGCCGTCAAAGTGTATCTAGGTGACTTCCTCACGAAGCACGCTGATGTGCTCGCCAAACTCGGCGTCGACTTCAACAACGGCCTTGGCGATCTGGTGACCAAAATTCAAAAACTTCCCGACGCGGAAAAAGCGGCCATTGAAGCGGACCTCAAGTCCACCCTCGCCGCTCGCCCACCGCTCGCGATGGTAAACTCAGACAAAGGCATCACCAACCTCCATGTCCCTAGCGATGTCATCGTGGACGCCTCCATGCCTGCCATGATCCGCGAAGGCGGCAAAATGTGGAACGCGCAAGGTCAGGCCCAAGAGACGCTCGCCGTCATTCCCGATAGTTGCTACGCCTCCGTCTATCAAACCGTCATTGATTTCTGCCGCAAAAATGGCGCTCTCGATCCGAAAACCATGGGCTCCGTTCCGAATGTAGGGCTCATGGCGCAAGCCGCTGAGGAATACGGATCTCACAACAAGACTTTCGAAATCGCCTCTGCCGGTTTTGTGTGTGTCACCGACTCTGAAGGAAACGTCCTCCTCGAGCATCAAGTTGAAGCTGGCGACATCTGGCGCGCCTGCCAAACCAAGGATGCCCCGATCCGCGATTGGGTGAAACTCGCTGTCCGCCGCGCCCGCGCGAGCTGCACTCCTGCCGTTTTCTGGCTCGATGCGAAGCGCGCTCACGACGCCCAACTCATCGCCAAGGTCGAAAAATATCTCCAAGACCACGACACCACCGGCCTCGATATCCGCATCCTTCCACCAGCGGAAGCCTGCCAATTCAGCCTCGAGCGCATTGTCAAAGGCGAGGACACCATTTCCGTTACCGGCAATGTCCTTCGCGACTATCTCACCGACCTCTTCCCGATTCTCGAAGTGGGTACCAGCGCGAAGATGCTTTCGATTGTCCCTCTCATGAACGGCGGAGGTCTCTTCGAAACCGGTGCCGGTGGATCCGCTCCCAAACATGTGCAGCAATTTCTCGAAGAGAATTACCTGCGCTGGGACTCGCTCGGCGAGTTCTTCGCTCTGGCCGCTTCCTTCGAGCACCTCGCCGAAACCCACCCTCAAGCCAAGGTGCTCGCAGACACGCTGGACACCGCTACCGGCCAACTCCTCGAGCATGACAAATCGCCCTCCCGCAAGCTCGGAGGCCTCGACAATCGCGGCAGCCACTTCTACATCGCTCTGTACTGGGCCCAATCCTTGGCTGCCCAAAATAAAGATGCCGAGTTGAAGAAAATATTCACTCCTATCGCGGCGGCACTGACAGAAAACGAAACCAAAATCGTCACTGAGTTGGCCGCCGTGCAAGGCCGCTCTGTCGAAGTCGGCGGATACTTCATGCCTGACGACGCGAAAACCTCTGAAGTCATGCGCCCCAGCGGAACCTTCAACGAGATTCTTGCTTCAATCTAAGGCGCGAAACGTTTTTGGCGCAGATAATTGAAGACTCATTTTATCCAAGCCACCTGTTTCATAAACCGTTCCTGTGAATCATGTAGTTCCTGTCATCCTGTGGAAAAAAGGAAATGCTCCCTCAATCCCAGCTTCCAAAATGTCAATAATTAATTCCTGACCCCTATACCCTGCGGTTCAATCTTTGAGGGATTTCTGTGTCATGGTTTCGGCTTCTTGAGGGCCTTTCTTGCCTTGGATTCCAGCTTTTTGATGCTCTCCACCGTGGGCATTTCCTCTGGCATCGTGCCGCCGAGTTCTTTGATGGTTTGGCGCACCTTGGCACCGACTTCGCGGTGGGCTTTGTTGGCATTGGCTTTGCCGGTTATCTTTTCGCGGCGGAGTTTTTCCTCGGCTTGGGTGGCGCGGAAGAGATTGGCGGCCAGCTCGGTGCTGCCCATGTGATCGAGGATTTGCTCGTCCTTTTTCAGCCCCTTCCGGGCGTGGATGTCCTGTGCGCCGAGCCCACCGTAGAGGCCGATGTAGCCGTGGTTCTGGAAGATGGCATAGTCGCGGGTTTCGATGACTCCGGCATCTTTCACAGCATCGGCAAGTTGGCTGTTGTGGGTTCGTAACTCCGAGCGTATGGCGAGGCGGCGTTGCTCTTCCATCTCCTCATCGCTCAACTCCTGCCGCCGCGTCTGGATGGCAAAATAGGTTTGACCCTGGGCGACGATTTCTTTCGAGGGATCAGCGTTCTGGATAACGAGGTAGCAGGCGTAGCGCGACATCATCACGGTCGGAATGGCACGCTGTGCTCCGCTCCCGATCTCGACCATTTCGTCGATCCCGACGAAATGGTCTTCCACCCGCTGGCCGCTGTTGAAAGAGGCGGTGCGGGCTTTCTCGATGACCGCCTGGAAATGGCGGTAGTTCACATAGCCGAGCACGCGAGCAAAATCGCGGCTGGACCAGAATTCATTGCCCGCCGGATTGGTGCGCCGGATGGATTCAAAGGGTGTGATTTGCCCGCTATTTTGGCGAGGATTGGGCGGGCTATCTTCGCTGCGCTTCGGTTCGTTGCTCATAACTCTGGCGGCGGCGGCGGGAGTTGCTGAATGGCTCGATCAAAGTCGGACTCCAGCGTGTGATCTTCCACACGACGATATTCCGTAAATTCTCTCTCCGCGTGCTCCTTGGCTAGCTCGGCGGAGACCTTGCCTGCGTTTGTCAACACCTCGCGGTCATTCAGCCTGAGAAAGCCTTCCAGCTTCGTGATCCAGTCCTGCATGGTCATCGGGATGCGGCGCTCCGCCTGAGATTGGGCAAAGATGAGATATTGCTCCACGAGATTGCCGAGGGCGCGGAGTTCCGGCTCGCTCAGGTAGTTTTTGGCAATGCTGACATCGGCTTTGCGGATGCGGGCACCTTCCCAGTTCGTCAGGCCCATGTTCGGCTGGGTGCGGTCGGCACGGGAGGTGATGACCTCGGCGGCGGTCTGGCCGTGGATGGCGTAGTGGACTTTGTTTTGGACGGTGGCGAAGAAGGTCTGCGTCAGCGCGGCGTCCTTGTCGTAGTCGATGCTGGTGGCGTAGATGTCCGTGATCTTCTGGTAAAAGCGCCGCTCGCTGGTGCGGATGTCCTGAATGCGGCGGCTCAGTTCCTCGAAGTAGTCGTTGCCCGCCTGCGGATTTTTCAGCCGCTCGTCATCAAGCACGAATCCTTTGACGATGTATTCCTTCAGCTTGTCCGCCGCCCACTGGCGGAAGCGCACCGCCATGGGGCTGCGCACTCGGAAACCGAGCGCCAGCACCATGTCCAGATTGTAGCACTCCACCTCGCGCGTCACCTCCCGTTCGCCTTCGATTTGAACTGTTCGGAATAACCGAACAGTTGCCTCCGACTCCAGCTCTCCGTCCTCGAAAATGTGTTTGATGTGCTCGCTTATGGTCCCCTTGGCTTTGCCAAACAGCTCCGTGAGCTGCTTCTGGCTGAGCCAGACGGTCTGGCCCTCCAGCCGCACATCCAGCTTGGTGCGACCGTCTTCGCTTTGGTAGAGGATGACTTGGCTCATGTTACACTTTTTCCTCTTGTTTCATGATGGCGAGGATTGGGCGGGGCTGACGGAGGAGGAGGCGGAGCGTAAGGTTGAAGGATGAAAGAACGCCGGATATTCCACCGCACTTGATCCTTCTTCCTTCATACTTTCCCCGCTCTCTATCACGCAGGCGTCGATGAGGTCTTCGAGGAAGGTGGTGGCTCCATGGCTGGCTCCGGCATTAGGCAGTTTGGTATTGCAGCTCCTTAAAATCGAGCTGTGGCGAACGGCGCGAAAGGTGAAGCATCTCGATGCCGACCACCTGGTTTTGCTCGTTGAAGTCCAGCACCACGCCGGGGGAGACTTCTTCGAATTCGATGATTTTGGAGTCATCCAGCCGGAGGTAGAGTGCGTCGGCTTCTTTATCGATGTGCAGTTTCATAGTTTGCCTTTCATGGTTCGGTCGAAGAATACACTCACAACCCGGTTTGGTTCAACTGATGTATTCACGGCGACTCGCAGGATACGGCCGCCAAATTCGGGAATGGGGCGGAAATATCGTTCCACCGTGGCGTCCGACGAGTCGGGAAGGACGCATTCCGGCGCGGACAAAGTTCGCTCCAGCCATTCAATCTGAATGCCACGCTCCTCCAGTGCTTTCTGGGCGTGTTTGGTCAGTTCGTAGTTCATGCCTTACCTTCCTGTTTGATAATGGCAAGGAGGTCAGGGCTATCGGCGGTGAGGCGGAGGAGGCGGTTGCGGATGGGGTGGCTGGGGCCGTTGAGTGTCTTATGCAGGTCGTTGAGGAAATCGCGCTGCTGGGCGGCGCTGGTCGTTGGGGCGTAGGCGGCGAGATGTTGGGCCACGGTGTCGTGGAAGAGCAGGTCGCGCTCCGCCATGTGCTCGCCGAAGTAGCACTCCATCACACAGGCGTCGATTAGTTCTTCAAGAAACACTTGAATGTCTGGTTCCGAAAATCTAATCAGTGGTAAAAGTCTGTCAAAGAGCACGGATTGATCTGGTAGAATCTTAGCAGGGAAAGGAATCGCCTCTAAGGCGTGAACTCTGAATTGTGCCATGATTCTGCCTTTTTGTCCGTGAATACCGCAACGGTATAAAAAAGTAGCAACTGATGAATTGAGGATTGCTGAAACCGTCCAGTGTAATCTCTGGTCGTGTGCTTTAACTACGTAAACGTTTTGATGTGCTACTGCTATATTTTCACTGTCGGGGAATCCGCACACGATACTGTCCCCGGTTTTTCTAATTAACATCCTTGGGCCATGGTGAAGCTCGGAGTCGAACTTAGGACAAGCAACCCCCGGAACTAAGCCTTGGCGACAAAATTTAAATCGCGACAATTCAGAGTCAATTACAACAGGAACAACAGACGGCGAAGATGGCTCAGACAATAGCAACATGCTCATGTCCAGACTATGCTCGCCTTCTTTGGCCTTAAAATAATCGATGCCGAATTTTGACGAATTAAGATAAAGAGATTCGGCTATTGGATGCTTGAATAAGAGTAATTGTGGTTCCCTGTAGGCGACATCAATTGATGCATCTTTTATGGCAGATTGAATAGCCTCCGTGGATTTAAATAAGTCTTCTGATTGTTTTAAGTCGGCGAATTGGATTGCTGATTTGGTTTCTATGCGCACATTTCTCTGGGTCACAGTTATTGCGGATGGTACGATAGGCACTTCAAAAACATCAAATCCTAAGTCGACTATAATTGAGTTTGATCGAGAATCACTAAAAAGAATTTTCCTTACGTCAGCATAACGGTTTAGCGTCAAGAAAGTGTTTGGTGTAATGTAGGATAAAACACCATTTTTTGAGAGCAGACTAAGACCTCTGTCTATAAACCATTTATAATAATCTAGGCAGCCCTGTGATGACCTTGGTAGGCGCTCTGCCATCTGGTTGAAGTATTCCTTAAGCTTTTCTGCCTGCTCCTTCTTGCCTTCTTTCGCTAGTTTTTGGACTAGACTGCCTTTTCCGCTTAGAAACAGATAGGGAGGGTTGCCTATTACAATATCAAATCCATTTGCAAGGTTTCGTCCGAACATCCAATGAGGATCAAAAAAGTCGGCAGTGGATTGTGGATCGAATGCATTCCATTTTGCTATGTGTTGTGCCTTTTTCGGAGCCATGAGACTTTCAGAGAGAAGCTTAGCAAGTTCTTTTCGTAGATTCATCACTTTATGTTGGTTTGCCAACTTTCTATCGCGACGTTGCTCTGAGAAGTGACTGTGATATAGAGATTCAATATCTTTCTCAATAGCGCTCACACGGGGGTCGACTAGAAGAGATTGCGTTATTTCTGGCAGGCCTACTAGTGTGTCAGCGGCGACAAATTTAGTCTCTAGGTTTGGCAGGGGGCGTATTCCGTGATTTTCTTTTTTGTTACGATTTGTCTTTTGTTCGCATACGAGTGAAATAAAGAATCTGAGTTTTGTTATTTGGATAGCAATAGGCTGAATATCCACTCCGTAGAGGCAGTTTTCAATAAGGTACAGCTTGCGGCCGTAATCGTCATTATTATCGGAGAAGGCACGTTCGAGTTCCTCGCGCATGGTGGTTGAGTCGAGCTTGGCGAGCTGCGTCTGCCGCCAGCGTTCGTTGTCGGGGTCAAGTTTTTGTAGGATGTAGACGAGCTTGTGGAGTATACCCATGGGGAAGGCACCCGAGCCGCAAGCTGGATCTAGGATTTTAAGTGCGTCGATAGCATCGATTAGGGTTGTGACTTCGATTGGGGTGAAGGCATGCTCCTTCTCAGTGTAGGCAAAAAGTAGGTCCAGGCCGGCACGGGCATCGGGTTCTTGCATGCGACTCTTTTCAATTAGGGCACGGGTCAGGTGGGCTTTTAGGGACTCGTCTACCATGTAGTCTACTATGGGACGAGGGGTATAGAAAGAGCCTGTCTGTTTGCGGGCGGTGGTTTTTGTTTCTTCGTTGTAGGATGCGAGCAAGTTTTCAAACACCTTGCCGAGCAGTTCAGGATCTAGGGCGATTTCCTGATCGATAGGAGTATTCTCGACTATGGTGAACTTGTAGCGATTCAGGATAGTTATAAGACCGGAAACGTGTTCTGCCTTACGCTTAGTGTCACCGTAAGCTACGGAGAGATCGGCTGTTTCACCGCTGTCGAAGAAGAGACGGTCTGGGACATGGGGACGCTTTTTAGTGTTACGGGAGAAGCCGTCTAAATAAAGTTTCTTATCAGTGTCATCCTCTGTTCGATCGAGGCACTCAAATAGGCCGCCATTTAAAAATGGTATGTCAGAAAAGAGAGAGATGGCCTCTTCTTGTGAGACGGAAAAAAGATTTTCATAACGATATAGGTTGTTTATATCATAGGTCGTCCGATTTTTAAGAAATCCTTCGTCGGTAGCAAAACCTCGATATGGTTTTCCGTTGCTATCCTTATCCATGCGCTGGTTAAGCGTAGCAAAGAAGAGATTTTGCAAAATAGCTTGATAGAATGTAGAACTAGTCTCGCTCTCAGGATCAAATCCTTTTAGGACTTTATTTAGTTCGCTTGTATTAAAAAGATTATCGGGAATTAAATTTTTCTCTTTTAGAAACCAACAAAAGATTAAGCGTGTTAGAAGGCGTATGAGTCCCGTGGCACGTCTTTTTTCATTGTCTGGTTCTAGATCGGCAGGAAACTCTACTTGCGGTAATGCCCAGAAGTACCAGTTGGATAGTTCTTTGTAAAAACGAGTATTAAGAAGTTCTACATTGAAGATATTTTCCCAGGCTTCATGCAATGAGTCAAAATCTACTATAGGTTTTTTTTGAGGATGTTCTAAATTGCCAAAAGAAAGAGAATTTAAAATGTCGAGATGTCCCCGGTGTGGGTTGCTGAAGTAGATATCACGGATGAGAGTTACTTTTCCTAAAACTTCTTTTGAATTATCTAGTTTATTGTTTCGGCGATTAATGACTGCTATGGTAATTCTATCTCCGTATTTTAATATAACCATCACAGGCATTGGAAATAGACGATTTACTTGTCGTGTAATATCTGAAAACTTACCACGACTATAGTTAGCCTGCTTTAATTCGATTGCTATAAAGACATATGACTTAAGTTGGCTAACCCTTAGTTCATTTTCATCTTTAAAAAGACTTTGAGTTTTAGCTAATTCGTCATCTGTAATTTGAAATAAAAGATCCGCGGACTTCCATTCTGAAAAGAGCGCTTTGTCTTTATTAAATTCATGTCCTGATGCGAAACTCGAGTAAAACGCATCAGGTGTAGATTCAAGTCCTGGTATGAATCTTTCACTTTTATATCCTAAGTGTCCGAGAAGATTTTTTGATGCTTCTTTGAGTGGTAGATTACTAAATTGAATTAATAAGTCCTGTAGGCTCATTGTGATTTAATTACTAACCATGTTATCAATTCTAAATCGGTTGTTTCATTTACATATTCTTTGACATTTGGTATAACGAAGTCACGTCCGGATTTAAGTCCAGACGTAGCA
>RFZT01000061.1 GCA_009920585.1 bacterium | reverse complement strand
CCATTCCGGTATGAATCACCCAATGCCATACCACCAAAGCAGCGGTGTTTGTGGGAGGGGCAATAGTGGGACGAAAGGGAAGGGACGTAATGGTGCGGTTCTCCGAAAGTTGGGTAGGTCTTAAAAATCACATCAAATTAATTGAAAAGGCTTTAAAACATGAAAAACTAATCGAGCCGCTTTTGTCTCGCCCTCCATCGAATGACGAGGTTCTGAGTTGTTTGGCTCACGGCAGATGTACTATTTGAGGTCAAACATCGACCAGCTTTTATAGTTCAAAAGCCGTTTTCGGGTTAAACCGCTCTTCATCCATTCCTGTGAATTCTTTAAATTGATTCACTGCGTTCTGCCTTTGGAATTCTTTCTTCGCTCCGCTTCGAATCTGTCACCCTGTCTAAAAATCCATTTTCAGGTTCCCGCTTAAATCGATAAAGAAAAGAGGGATCGTTGACCCATGACGGCGCGGCTGTTAGAGGTTTGTACTTTTCATGAGCGGATACAAAGACACCATCAATCTCCCAAAAACCGATTTTCCAATGAAGGCCGGTCTGGCGCAACGCGAGCCCGAGATGCTCGCTAAAAAAGATTCAGGAAAATCGGAAAGACGCGCCCCTGTATTTGCTGCACGACGGCCCTCCATTTGCGAACGGCGACGTGCACATGGGCACCGCTCTTAATAAAATTCTCAAGGATTTCGTCATCAAATCCCGCACGATGGCTGGCTTCCGCGCCCCCTTTGTTCCGGGCTGGGATTGCCATGGACTTCCGATCGAGTTCCGCGTGGTGAAATCCTCGGCCGGCTTGAAGCCCGCTGAAGTTCGCCGTCGCTCGGAGGAATACGCTCGCAAGTTCATCGACATCCAGCGCCGTCAATTCCGCCGCCTCGGTGTGCTGGGCGATTGGGAGAACCCGTATCTTACTCTCGATCCTTCCTATGAAGCCGGGATGATTCGTTCCTTCGCCCGCTTTGTCGAAAAAGGCCTCGTTTATCGCAAAAAAAAGCCCACCACACCTTGGACGCTTCCCGCGAACCTCGCCATCGCCGTCAATGCCGGAGTGAACTACGTCGCCGCCCGAGTGAATTTGGCAGGAGAGGAAAAAACCGTCGTTCTTGCAGAAGGCCTCCTCGAGGCGTTCTGCACAGCGACCAGCGCAGTGAAGATTTCTGTCGATTCGACTTTTGTCGGCGCCTCGCTGGACGGCGTGGAAGCGAAGCATCCGTTTCTCGATCGCCATGCCACCATCCACACGGCCGCTTTTGTGACGCTCGACGCCGGCACAGGTTGCGTTCACATCGCCCCCGGCCATGGCGAGGATGACTACCAACTCGGCATGCAGCACAATCTCCCGCTTCTCTCACCGGTTGACGACCACGGTTGCTACACCGAGGAATGCGGGCTTCCCGAGCTGGTCGGAAAAAATGTTTTTGAATCCAACGAAGCGATCATTGCGATCCTTTCTTCCAAGGGCGCCCTTGCCGGGCGTGAAAACCACGAGCATTCGTATCCCCATTGCTGGCGCTCGAAGTTGCCGGTCATCTTCCGTGCGGTGGAACAATTTTTCATTCGTATCGACCTCATCCGCAGTCAGGCCCTCGCGGAGGTGGATTCCGCCAAATGGCTTCCACATTGGGGCCGCAACCGCATCCGTGGCACGGTGGAATCCCGCCCAGACTGGTGCATCTCGCGTCAGCGCACCTGGGGTGTGCCACTCCCTGTTTTCTACGATGCCCAAGGCGCACCGATTCTCGACTCTGCCGCCATCAACAAAGTGGCCGATGTTTTTTCCGAGCGCGGCACGAATTCCTGGTTCGAACTCGACGATGCGACGTGGGCTGGACTCGTGGGGCTTCCGGAAGGAACCACTCGCCGCAATGACACACTCGACGTGTGGATGGATTCCGGTCTCAGCCACGAAACCGTCATGCGCCAGCGCCCGGAACTCGGCTTCCCCGCTGATCTCTACATCGAGGCCACCGACCAGCACCGGGGTTGGTTTCAAAGCTCCCTCATCACATCCGTCGCCTTGAATGGATGCGCTCCCTACCGCGCCGTTCTCACCCACGGATTCGTGATGGATGTCGATACGCGCAAGAAAATCTCCAAGTCCGCCGCCGGGGGATACCAGAAGCCGACCGACGCCGATCACTATGTGAACAAATACGGCGCCGATCTCCTGCGCCTCTGGGTGAGCAGCGTGAACTTCACCGACGACGTTCCATTCTCGGAGGAAATTTTTACCCGTCTGAGCGATTCCTACCGTCGCGTTCGCAACACGCTTCGCATCCTTCTTGCGAACCTCCACGACTACGATGCCGCGCAACCACCCGCGCCCGAGTCCCTCACTTTTGTGGATCGCTGGATCCTCGCACGCCTTCAGGAAGTCGTCGCCACCTGCCTCGATGCCTACGAGAAACTCGAGTTCCACCGCGCCTACCACACGATCAATCAATTCTGTGCTGTTGACCTGAGCAGTCTCTATGTGGATATCACTAAAGACCGCCTCTACTGCGATCTCGCGACCTCCCCCCGCCGCCGCGCCACGCAGTTCGCCATGCACCGGATCTTCGACACGCTCGTCCGCCTACTCGCTCCGATCCTCGCTTACACCGCTGAGGAAGCCTGGGGATATTTCATGTTAGACACCTCAGTCCATCTGCAGGATTTCCCGAAAGCGGATCCCACCTTCACGAATGCCAAAACCCTCGCCACCATGGAGCAACTCCTCCAAATCCGTGGTCGCATTGCGCAGTCGATCGAGAAAATCCAAAAAGGCGGCGACATCGGCAGCGCCCTCGAAGCTCGAGTGAAGCTCTCCTCGCCCGCTGCGGAATTTGCGATGCTCACTCCGCTGAAAACGGAGTTAGAGGAAATCTTTATCCTCAGCGATCTGGAAATCATCTCCGACGAGACAGCCTCCGCTGACGTGACAAAAACACCCGCCGCCCGTTGCGAGCGTTGCTGGCGTCACCGTCCAGAGGTTGGATCGAGTGCCGCTCATCCGACACTTTGCCTCCGCTGCGAACAAGCTGTGCCAGCGATTTCATGAAGTTGCTTCTTTTACTCACTCTCCCACTCTACCTGCTCGACCAAGCCACCAAGTGGCTTGTCCTGCGATTCATCGGGACGGACGACACGATTCCGGTCATCCCCGGCTTTTTCAATCTCGTCCAAGTCCACAATACCGGCGCTGCCTTTGGAATGCTGAAGGACAACAACCTCTTCTTCGTTATTCTTGCGAGTGTTGCCTTGGGCGCGCTGATATTTTTGGCAAAACGTGGAAATTTCACCGACAACCCAACACGCATCGGCGCCGTCCTCCTTGTCTCGGGAATCCTCGGCAATCTCACTGACCGCCTCCTCCACGGCTTCGTCGTCGATTTCCTCGACGTCATCCTTCCCTGGTACGGTCACTGGCCCTCCTTCAACGTCGCCGACTCCGCCATTTGCATAGCCGCGTTCCTTTTCCTTATCTCCAGCTTCAAATCCGAAAAACAAAAAACCTAATTTAGTCGTCTATAGTGCCACTTCGTCATTCGACGAAAACACTAATAGCTCAATTCTCCAGCGAGACCGTCCAATGTGACAGGAATGATGAACCCGAATCCGGCGGAATTAATCACAACCGACCAAAGGGAGATAGATTGCCGAAGGCAACTCCGAAGGAGTGAACAACCCGAATCAAAGAGCACAGAGGGTGAATGAATTAGAGCGAATCCAATTGAATCGTTTTGTGGGGTTCGCCGCTTTCGGAAACCGCTCTTGTTCATCCTTTAAATCCTGTCTAAAAAGCTGTTTTCGGGATGAACAGCGCGGTCCAAATGGATGCAGCGATCTGACATATATTGATTGGAAAAGTGACGTGTTTAACAAAAGAATAAAGCACTCATATTACTGTCCTTCGTAGTTGACGCAAAACTCAAACAAAACCCGTATTCACCGATTTCAAAACGGACTGGGTTTTAGGCTCCGTGCATTTCAGAGGCCAATATTCCCATCTTAGGAAAAATCCTGCCCGGTCACTTTATTGGTGATGGGTTTTAGGATTTTAAAAGAAACGGCAGACCATCGAGAACGATCTGCGACCACGTTTCAAAAGTATCCCGTCGGTCGAGTAATTCCTCACGGGTCGCGAAGCCCAACTCTGCGATCGCCTTCTCGCCCGCGCTCACGTTGTCATTTTCGAGTTCCACCAAATGCACCACGCCGAGATGGACCCGTCCGACTTCGGAGGAATCATCGTTGATGAGAGCCACCGCGCGTTCGCGGAATCCACCCCCGAGGCGAAGTTCCTCGCTGATCTCGCGTTTCACCGCGTTGTGGTAGGTGGATTGATCGAAATGTAAAAGATTTTCGTCCGTGTCGTTCACATGTCCCCCGATGCCGATGGAGGATTTCGCAACGAGTCGTTTCTCGCCGGATTTTGCTCCCCGTGTGTAATGAAGGATCCGATCGCCGTGCATGAAAACAGCGTAAGGAATGATCTGCTTGAGTGTGGGATCCTCCTCCGCCGACGGACGTGGAACAAAAAAATTGTTCTCCTTGAGAAGAAAAGCGGGGAGGTAATCCTCCACTCTCGGGCACAGGCCTTGGAAGCTTCCCAACTTGTCAAAAAAATCTCTTCGCACGACCAGCACTTGTTCCACAGCAGTATTCATGACGAGAGACATTGAATGTCTGGCACCTTCTGGCAAAGAGAAAAGTGCATCCCGACCCATGTTTGCACGCTGGCCTTAATTTCTTCCCCTTGCATGGAGCAGGCATTTTCTGTGACAAAGGAGGGATGACAGACGAACTAGCCCAGGCCGTTGAGAGCGGCACACTCGATAAGAAAACCGCTGAAAAGCTCGGCCGCCTCGCGCCGGAATCCTTCTGCACTCACAAAAGCTGGGGATTCGGACGTGTCGCGGAGTGGAACTTGGGCAGCGACCAGATCTTGATTGATTTCAAAACTCGGCAAAAGCATCCGATGCAGATCGCTTACGCTGCCGAAACACTGACGCCGATTGCCTCCACGCACATTATCGCTCTCAAGGAAACGAACCCCGCTGGGGTGAAGGCGCTTGCTGAAGCCAGCGCCGCCGGTCTGTCCCGACAGATCCTCCTCGATCTCGGCGGTAGCGCTACGGCAGATCAAATTACGGCGCTCCTCACTCCCGAGGTTTACACCGTGGGTGGATTTAAAAAATGGTGGGAGAAAGCCAAGCGCGAAATGAAGGACGATGGTCACTTCAAAATTCCGACTAAAAAAACCGACCCCTTTGTTCTGTTGGAAGTTCCAGTAAACAGCGGACTCGGTCTTCTGGACGCCTTCGCTGATGCGCGTCACGCTAAGGACCAGCTCATCGCCCTCGATCAAATCTCCAAATCCCTCGACGATCTCGCGCCGCACGCAGACAAGCTGCAAGCCCTTCTCGCGACGATCGAAGAGTCGGCTACGCGTCTCCGCAAGCTCCAGCCTGCGGCCACGACCGAGATGCTTCTCACCCGCGACGAACTGCTTAAAAAATTCCCTGATCTCAAATCGGGTGAGGATGCTCCGACAGTGGCGTCGATCCTGACCGCTGAGGTTTCACGTCTTCCCGAGTTGTTCTCATCGATTCCCGGAGCGAAGCAAAAGCGGGTTCTCGAGGCCTTCGACGCGGCCTTTGGTGATGCGTGGTCGGACAAAGCCCTTCGCCTTTTGCGGGAAGCTGCGGGTCGCTTGATCGTGGATATCCATAAGCTTTTTGAGAAACACGACCGCAAGGCCCTCTTTCTCTCCTCGATCGAACGCTGGATCAGTGAGCGCTCGATTTCGGCGGAACTTCTCATTTGGCTTTGCCGCGAGCGCGGCGGGGACTTCCCTTCCCTTTTCAACGCGGAGCTTCTGAGTACCGTATTCAGTGCGCTGGAGGCCGACATGCTCGCCGAAAAACGGAGCACCCGTCTGCGTGATCTTCTCATTGATGACCGCGAGCTTCTCGGTGAGCTCCTTGCTGGAGCCAGCCGCGATGTCGTTCGCGACTCCATGCGCAAGCTCATGCTCACTCCGGTCTTTGATGATCTCTCGAAGCGTTCGCTGATGGCCCGCATCGTGAAACTTTATCCCGAGACTCAAAATATGATCACGGGTGACAATCCCGATGATCGCGCGGAGAGCCTCACGGTTTCTTGGCCTAGCTTGGAAAAACGCAAGGCCGAACTGGACTACCTCACAACCAAGGAAATCCCGCAAAACCTGCGCGATATCAATATCGCCAAGGAACAGGGTGATCTTCGCGAAAATGCCGGCTTCAAAGCTGCCAAGGAACACCAGCGCGTGCTCCAACGTCGCCGCGCCGAGATGGAAAAAGAACTCGTCATGGCCCGAGGCACCGATTTTGAAAATCCCAATACGGCGCAAGTCTCCATTGGAAACATCGTGACCGTGACCTACGAGGGTGGAGAGAAGGAAACCTTCACTATTCTCGGAGCGTGGGATAGCGCCCCGGATCTCGGCATCGTTTCCTACAAGGCCGGAATCGCTCAAGGGCTCCTCGGTGCTGCCGCTGGCGCGACCGTCGAACTTCCTAGTGAAAACGGTATCCGCAAGGCCAAGATTGACGTGATCCTACCATTCAAAGATGTCGACATCCTTCGCACCAAGGTTCACGTCATCAAAGACGAGATCAAGCCCGAGTAGGCCTCCGCGAATGCTCACGCTTCTGCGCTCTCCGCTTATTGCAGGGAGCAGGAGGCTGGCATTGAATCCCATCGGTGCAATCTGCATAATGTGATCGAATTCGATGGACGCCTACCTACTAGCCGCAGCTACGTTTTGCCTTTTAAGCAGTTTCGGCCACACGCTTTTTAAGCTGGGCTCGGGACGGGTGCAGCCTGGGCGTTTGAATCTCGTGATGATGATTGTGGCCTTCGGTCTTCTCTCGACCGATTTGTGGATGCGCGGCGAGGTGCAGCGCTCCTGCCCGATCAACTCGTTGTTCGATGTGCTCGTTTTTATGAGTTGGTCGACGATCCTGATCTACTTTGTGGTTGGTTCGGCCTACAGGCTTTCGTTGCTGGGTGCGTTCACATCCCCGCTGGTGTTGGGTATCCTTCTTTTTGCCCAGATCACCCCGATCAACCGAGACGCACACATGCGCCTTTTTCGCGATCATTGGATAGAGCTTCATGCGGCGCTTTCGATTATTTCCTATGGGGCGTTTGCTCTCGCGGGTGTGGCGGGGCTCATGTATCTGCTGCAGAATCGGCAGCTCAAAAAACGCAAGGGCGGCACGTTGCTGTATAATCTACCGCCCATCACCGACCTCGGCATCGCCAATGCGCGTTTGATTTGGCTTGGGCTCATCCTTCTTACGGTCAGCTTTGCGGCCGGATTTGCCAGCGGCATGCAGGTGAATACGCTGAAATTTTGGACGTCAGCCGGAATCTGGGCTGCCTATGCGTTGATGGTTCTCTTGCGTGGAATCCACACCATGGCGCCAAAACGCACGGCGATCCTGTCGGTCGGTGTCTTTATTTTCATTTTGGTCACGTTGCCGGTGATTCAACACCTCTCGAATCCGAAATGACGATCCTTTGCGCTGGCATCAATCATCACAATGCGCCCATCGAGGTGCGTGAGAAATTTGCTATTGGCGGCAACGATCTTCAAGAATCTTTGGCGCAATTGCGCGCGATCGATGGCCTTTTTGGCGCAGTGATTGTTTCGACCTGCAATCGAGTGGAATTCTATGCAGCGAGCGTTTGTCCGATGAGGGTGATGGATGGGATGCGGCGCTTCATCGATAAGCGGGCGGGTGTGACGGAGGCCCCCTTCTACACGCACGATTCCCATTTGAGCATCCGACATCTTTTTCGCGTTGCGAGTGGGTTGGATTCGATGGTCATTGGTGAGACCGAGATCCTTGGCCAAATCAAGCAGGCCTATACTACGGCCTTTAAATTTGGGGCAACGAATGTCCACCTGAATAAACTTTTTCAGAATGCCTTTCGTGTCGCCAAGCAGGTGCGGAGCGAAACCCAGATTACACGCGGATCGACTTCGGTTGGATCGGTGGCTGTCGACCTCGCCGGAAAAATATTCGGCGATCTGAGCGGAAGAAAAGTGATGCTTCTCGGGGCAGGCGATACGAGTGAGAGGGTCGCGCGGAGCCTTGTTTCGCGGGGCGTACGAACCGTGATCGTTGCTAACCGCACGTTCGACCGTGCCGCTGCACTGGCCGACGAGATCGGCGGACTCGCTGTGCATTTTGATCACTGGCACACCGCATTTGATGAAGTCGATATTCTCATTTGCTCGACAGCGGCGCCTCATCCGATTGTGACCCGAGAAAAATTGGAGGCGATCATGCAAAGCCATCAAGAACGCCCGTTGTTTATTATCGATCTGGCCGTCCCAAGGGATGTGCACCCGTCCGTGAACGATTTGGAAAATGTTTACCTCTACGATATTGATTCGTTGGAGCAAATCGCGCGTCAATCCATCGAGGTTCGGCAGGGTGAAATCACTCGATGCGAGAAAATGATCGATCGCCATGTGCGGGACTTCCTTCTTTGGATGCGCAATCACCCGGGAGCCATACGATGAAAAAAATGATTCTTGGAACACGCGGAAGCGATCTGGCACTCGTCCAAACCCGCGAGGTTGCCGCCCGACTCCGCGCAGCTCATCCTGATTTGGTTACGGAAGAGCGAATCATTAAAACGATCGGTGACCAGCGCCTTGATGTGAGTCTCGCTTCGCCGGGTTCACTAGAAAAAGGTCTCTTCACCAAGGAACTCGAGGAGGCCCTCCTCCGCGGCGAGGTCGATGTGGCCGTTCATAGTCTCAAGGATCTTCCCACCGAGCAGCCTGCCGGTCTCACTGTGGGAGCAATCTTGGAACGGGCGGATATGGCCGACAGCCTCGCTTCGAAACACCCTGGAGGCTGGAAAGGCTTGCCCCAAGGCGCTACGGTTGCCACATCCAGTCTTCGCCGAAAAAACCAACTCCTCCTTTTGCGTCCGGATCTGCAAGTGGTCGAGATCCGTGGCAATATGGCCACCCGACTCCGCAAACTCCTCGAAAGCGACTCGATGGATGCCCTCATTCTGGCCCGTGCGGCCATCGATCGCTTGGGAGATGGGCTCGTTTCTCCGTCACTGCATGTGAGTGTGATTGAAGAAATGTTGCCCGCGCCCGGTCAAGGTGCAATCGGGGTCGAGTGCCGCGAGGCCGACGCCGATACCAAGTCGCTTTTGCAGGCCATCCACCATGTCGATACGGCTCTCTGCGTGAATGCGGAGCGGGATCTCTTGCGAAGCCTAGGTGGGGGTTGCAGCCTTCCCCTTGGTACACGGGCCGTGATCCGGGATGGTGAAGTTTACCTTATTGCCGCGCTTTTTGAAGAGGGTGGGATTCGCTGGATCTCACGCTAACAAAATCACCACATTGGGATCGCTCTCTCGCCAGATTTCAGTCACTATGGGGATGTGGTGTCCTTATTTTTGAGACTCGTACTCGTGGTCGCGTTGACTCTTGCGGCGTATTTCTTTTGGCCCCATGAGAGCTCACTGCATGCATTTGAGACGGCACGTATTGGGGAGTTGGAAGTGGACGTCTGGAGGCTCGCCCAAAAGAAAGACCAATGGGACCTTTTTTTGGCACTCTACCGAATCGCTGAAGGTCAATACCGCCTGCCTCCGATTGCGGCGATATCCGTCGCGTGGCATACCAGCGCCGCTATTCTCATCTTTGAAAGCGGGGCCGATCGCGCCGATCAGGAACGTGCGCTAGATCCATTGCAGCAGGCGTTTCGTATTCTTAATGAACAAACCCACGCAGGCTTCGATGTCGAGGTTGTTTCGAGGTTGGAGTTATTTACATGGATGCTCTCTGGAGACAAAAGCAAACATGGTCAACTCGCCTCCGCCCTCGCCGAAAAAATCGCCCTCACTTATCGACTCTCTGCGGCTGATTGTGCTCCCGCAGCGGAGGAGTTTTCCAAAGCGCGCCGATTTGCCAGGGATGGCCGCTGGAACGAAGCGGTCAAAGCCAACACGGCAGGGTGGAAACGATTGAAGGATTTGCTAGCTGCGCAGACACCAGAAAAGCAGGCTAAAAAGTAGGAAAGGAATCCGAAGGGTTACGTCAAATCCGACGCTGTGACACTTTGTTGGGGGCGCGTGGCGAGATGAGTAGCCTGTTCCACAACACGCTCGGGAGCCTCATCAAAGCGATAGCCATGGCAATTTGGGCAAGCGGTCGCTCGCTCGGCGACGATGGACTCACACCCTTCGCACACCTTGTAGTTGTCGGGTGAAGCTATGATCTTTTGTGCACGAGCCGCTCGATCTGCAAGATGCTGGTCGTCTGACATGAACTGATTCTTACTCTCGAACGCCCTTGAGGGAAATGGGAAAAATGGGGGACGATTTTAGTTTGACGCTTATCAAACTAAATTTTCGTCAATGATTCAGAAGCATTAGCCTAAATTCGGCAGTTGAGTAACTGAAGTAGGCGAGGAAGTTGCTTGCGGCATGTGTGATGGAATCAAA